>JAPLOP010000001.1:0-15073 GCA_026400645.1 Alphaproteobacteria bacterium
ATATAAACCATCATAAATAAGGGTAAAGAATAAATAATTTTGAATCCGAACACACACTATAAAATTCAGAAAAACAGAAAAAACGTAATCCAGAAAACCATGATTCTAAAATCACAGAAATCACAGAAAAAACAAATTTGCATTGGTCTTGAGTAGATTTGGCAGCGACCGACTTTCCCACGTCTTAAGACGGAGTATCATAGGCGCAGAGCGGTTTCACGGTCGAGTTCGGGATGGGATCGTGTGTTTCACGCTCGCTATAACCACCAAATCAACACAAGACCAAGTGCAGGGTATCCATAAAATGACTCTTCATCATTGTTACAGACTTATTGTTTTTTTGTTGTTTTCTTTATCTGATTTTATCTTGGAAGCAAGACTCAGGGGGGTTATTTCCCTGAATAACAATCAAGCCAATCGAGCGATTAGTACTGGTTAGCTTCATGCATTACTGCACTTCCACACCCAGCCTATCAACGTGGTGGTCTACCACGGCTCTAATGGGGAATACTAGTTTTGAGAAGAGTTTCCCGCTTAGATGCTTTCAGCGGTTATCTCGTCCGTACTGTAGCTACTCGGCTATGCCGCTGGCGCGACAACCGATACACCAGAGGTACGTCCATCCCGGTCCTCTCGTACTAGGGACAGCTTCTCTCAATATTCCAACACCCACGGCAGATAGGGACCGAACTGTCTCACGACGTTCTGAACCCAGCTCACGTACCACTTTAATCGGCGAACAGCCGAACCCTTGGGACCTTCTTCAGCCCCAGGATGTGATGAGCCGACATCGAGGTGCCAAACCTCCCCGTCGATGTGGACTCTTGGGGGAGATCAGCCTGTTATCCCCGGCGTACCTTTTATTCGTTGAGCGATGGCCCTTCCACGAGGAACCACCGGATCACTATGACCGACTTTCGTCTCTGTTCGACTTGTGGGTCTCACAGTCAGGCAGGCTTATGCCATTGCACTCAACAGTTGGTTTCCGACCAACCTGAGCCTACCATCGCGCGCCTCCGTTACTCTTTGGGAGGCGACCGCCCCAGTCAAACTACCCACCATGCAGGGTCCTGGATCAGGATAACTGACCTCAGTTAGATATCAAAGACAACAAGGGTGGTATTTCAAGGTTACCTCCACTCAGGCTGGCGCCCAAGCTTCAAAGGTTCCCACCTATCCTACACATGTTCTCCCTAATACCACTGCAAAGTTGTAGTAAAGGTGCACGGGGTCTTTCCGTCTGACCGCGGGTACTCCGTATCTTCACGGAGAATCCAATTTCACTGAGTTGGTGTTGGAGACAGCGGGGAAGTCGTTACGCCATTCGTGCAGGTCGGAACTTACCCGACAAGGAATTTCGCTACCTTAGGACCGTTATAGTTACGGCCGCCGTTTACTGGGGCTTCAATTCAGTGCGTTAACACCTCCTCTTAACCTTCCAGCACCGGGCAGGCGTCAGGCCCTATACTTCGTCTTGCGACTTCGCAGAGCCCTGTGTTTTTGTTAAACAGTCGCTACCCCCTATTCTGTGCCACCCATCTCTAGTTGCCTAAAGATGGGCCCCCTTTCTCCCGAAGTTACAGGGGCAATTTGCCGAGTTCCTTCAACACCATTCTCTCAAGCGCCTTAGTATATTCTACTCATCCACCAGTGTCGGTTTGGGGTACGGTCTATAATGTGGGAGTTATTTCCTGGAAGACCTTCGCTGCACACTCAATCCATTAAGACTGTACAACTTACGCTCTCCGTCACTTCCCACAGGTCACGGAATATTAACCGTGTTCCCATCAGCTACGACTTTCGTCCTCACCTTAGGGGCCGACTCACCCTACGTTGATTAACATTGCGTAGGAACCCTTGGACTTTCGGCGACAGTGTCTTTCACACTGTTTATCGTTACTTATGTCAGCATTCTCACTTCCCATACCTCCAGGTATCCTCACAGATTACCCTTCACAGGCTTAGGGAACGCTCCGCTACCGCTCCAAAGACATTATATCTTTGAAACCCGTCGCTTCGGTGCATGGCTTTAGCCCCGTTACATTTTCGGCGCAGGGCGGCTTAACTAGACCAGTGAGCTATTACGCTTTCTTTAAAGGATGGCTGCTTCTAAGCCAACCTCCTGGCTGTCTTGGCCTCCCCACTTCCTTTCCCACTTAGCCATGACTTGGGGACCTTAGCGGACGGTTAGGGCTGTTTCCCTTTCCACGATGGAACTTAGCTCCCACCGTGTGTCTGCCGGACTGTGCTTGTTGGTATTCGGAGTTTGATTGGGTTTGGTAGAAGTCGCCTCCCCCTAGCCCATTCAGTGCTCTACCCCCAACAGCAACCATCCGACGCTCTACCTCAATAGATTTCGCGGAGAACCAGCTATTTCCGAGTTTGATTGGCCTTTCACCCCTAACCACAGGTCATCCCCCACTTTTGCAACAGTGGTGGGTTCGGCCCTCCAGTACGTGTTACCGCACCTTCAACCTGTCCATGGCTAGATCACTCGGTTTCGGGTCTAATACATGTAACTCAAATCGCCCTATTCAGACTCGGTTTCCCTGCGCCTACACCTATCGGCTTAAGCTGGCTACATACATTAACTCGCTGACCCATTATGCAAAAGGTACGCTGTCACAGACTTCTTGGATAAATCCAAAATCCTGCTTCAACTGTTTGTAGGCATCCGGTTTCAGGTCTATTTCACTCCCCTACTCGGGGTTCTTTTCACCTTTCCCTCACGGTACTTGTTCACTATCGGTCATTGAGGAGTACTTAGGCTTGGAGGGTGGTCCCCCCATGTTCAAACAGGATTTCACGTGTCCCGCCCTACTCTAGGATTATTCGACTTTCTACCAATACGGGGCTATCACCCTTTGTTGCGGAGCTTTCCATCTCCTTCTTGTTCTTATCAAATAACCACTGGCCTGGTCCGATTTCGCTCGCCACTACTAACGGAGTCTCGGTTGATGTCCTTTCCTCTGGGTACTTAGATGTTTCAGTTCCCCAGGTTCGCCTCTCTACCCTATGTATTCAGATAGAGATACCGCAAATGCGGTGGGTTGCCCCATTCGGAAATCCACGGATCAAAGGTTGCTCGCACCTCCCCATGGCTTATCGCAGCGTACTACGTCCTTCATCGCCTCTCAATGCCAAGGCATCCTCCAGATGCCCTTTTGCGCTTGATTGTCACTCTAGAAGTCAGAAAATATTGCTAAATTCTAAGCTCTAGAATTCTTGCTTCCAAGAAAAAACCAGATCCGTAAACCGATGATTGCACCGACTTACAGAAAACAACTTTTTTCTTGAAAAATTTTTTGTCAGATTCAAAAAAACTATCACACTTCTTTCTCATCAAAAGAAATGTGTTTTTGGTTAATATTCGCTGAGATGTTCGAGATTCCTTTAAGTACCATAAGAAGTGACCATTCACAGGATTTGCATCCCATGACAGCGCCTATCTTGCTGTCTCTTAAAAGTATGTCGACTCATCGAATACTTTACCCTTATTTACAATGTCAAAAGATCACAAACGTTCTATTATATTAAATAGAAGTTTGAATGAAAAAGTCAAGAGCTCATCAGAAAATATTTGATAAACAGTTTGGCTTCTTAATTTAAACTTCTTGTCTCTGACCGGGCCAAATGATCCCCACAATAATGGTGGAGGTGAACGGGATCGAACCGATGACCTCATGCTTGCAAAGCACGCGCTCTCCCAACTGAGCTACACCCCCAGATCAGAATAATTGATTCTGAATTGGTGGGCCAGGGAGGACTTGAACCTCCGACCCCACGCTTATCAAGCGTGTGCTCTGACCAACTGAGCTACTAGCCCTAGGCAGGGACCAAGATCCGGGAACCAGAAAAACACAAAGATTTCTCTGTACTTTTCTGGTTCCTGAAATCCAGGTCCCTGTATTATAGGATGGTGTGTCGATAGCGTTGAGACGCTAGAACAGTCTGTTATGATATGTTCAGCGCTTTTCCTTAGAAAGGAGGTGATCCAGCCGCAGGTTCCCCTACGGCTACCTTGTTACGACTTCACCCCAGTCATTGACCCTACCGTGGTCAGCTGCCTCCCTTGCGGGTTAGCTCACCGCCTTAAGGTAAAACCAACTCCCATGGTGTGACGGGCAGTGTGTACAAGACCCGAGAACGTATTCACCGTAGCATGCTGATCTACGATTACTAGCGATTCCAACTTCATGCCCTCGAGTTGCAGAGGACAATCCGAACTGAGGCGGCTTTTAGGGATTCGCTTGCGATTGCTCGCTTGCTCCCCTTTGTCACCGCCATTGTAGTACGTGTGTAGCCCAGCCTATAAGGGCCATGAGGACTTGACGTCATCCCCACCTTCCTCCGGCTTATCACCGGCAGTTTCGCTAAAGTGCCCAGCCCTACCTGATGGCAACTAGCAATGAGGGTTGCGCTCGTTGCGGGACTTAACCCAACATCTCACGACACGAGCTGACGACAGCCATGCAGCACCTGTGTGAACGCCAGCCTAACTGAAGGAAACCATCTCTGGTCCCCAAACGTTCCATGTCAAAAGCTGGTAAGGTTCTGCGCGTTGCTTCGAATTAAACCACATGCTCCACTGCTTGTGCGGGCCCCCGTCAATTCCTTTGAGTTTTAATCTTGCGACCGTACTCCCCAGGCGGAATGCTTAATGCGTTAGCGACGACACTGATGGTTCTACCCACCAACATCTAGCATTCATCGTTTACAGCGTGGACTACCAGGGTATCTAATCCTGTTTGCTCCCCACGCTTTCGCGCCTTAGCGTCAGTATCGAGCCAGGAGATCTCGCCTTCGCCACCGGTGTTCTTGCGAATATCTACGAATTTCACCTCTACACTCGCAATTCCATCTCCCTCTCTCGATCTCAAGTCAGACAGTATCCAATGCAATTCCTAGGTTGAGCCCAGGGATTTCACACCAAACTTATCTAACCGCCTACGCGCCCTTTACGCCCAGTAATTCCGAACAACGCTAGCTCCCTTCGTATTACCGCGGCTGCTGTCACGAAGTTAGCCGGAGCTTATTCCTCAGGTACCGTCATCATCGTCCCTGATAAAAGAGCTTTACAACCCGAAGGCCTTCTTCACTCACGCGGCATTGCTGGATCAGGGTTTCCCCCATTGTCCAATATTCCCCACTGCTGCCTCCCGTAGGAGTCTGGGCCGTGTCTCAGTCCCAGTGTGGCTGATCATCCTCTCAGACCAGCTATAGATCATCGGCTTGGTGAGCCTTTACCCCACCAACTACCTAATCTAACGCGGACCATTCCTTTGGCGACCTTGCGGCCTTTCTCCTCTCGGACTTATCCAGTATTAGCGTTCGTTTCCAAACGTTATTCTGAACCAAAGGGTACGTTTCCACGCGTTACTCACCCGTCTGCCACTATAAGATTAGCAAGCTAATCTTATCGTTCGACTTGCATGTGTTAAGCATGCCGCCAGCGTTCGTTCTGAGCCAGGATCAAACTCTCATGTTTTATGTTAACTCTTGATCAACTCTCGTTTGACGGAGCGTTTACCAAAAATCAACTGAATTGACTTGGCATCATAATTACTAAATTGACTGCGTTCTTAATTACTTGGTTTCATTAACTAACCCTGTGGTTAAACAGGTTAATCAACAAACGTATTACTTAATATTTCAGTATATCGGAATTATGAACCAAGTTTTTACCTGTAAGATTAGAGCCCTCTCGAAAGAGTACTCTAAGTACAGGTCATATTGTCTTGACTCAACGCTACCGACATACCATCCCATCTACTTTTCAAAGATCACCGCTACAGACAAAAAAATGATTACCGACTCACTGTTTCCAGGGATTCGTTGGTGCACTCTTTAGATTCAGAAGACCTGACTAAACAAGGTGTTAAACGGCGGACCTGATCGGGAGAGTCTTCCGATTTAACTCGGGAGCTTTTCTTCTGATCTGTCTCGCTGTGTGCAGCTTGTCGTTGCCGGCTCTTCGTTGCCGTTAGCGTTATTAGAACTTAGCTTAAGGGAGGGGAAAGGTCAAGGGGGAAATGTAGGGAAATGTAAATTTTTTTTGTTCGGGCCAAATCGGGCAATTTTTAGAGATTCAATGAATGAAATTGACCATGGGATGGGGAAGGCCTTGATGCCGCCCTTTCGCGCCGAACTTGGGTTACCCCATCATAATCGTGATCATGAGAATGGGGTAATTCTCCTGGCTTATAGGGCCCTATATCCTTCTGTCATTTTTCAATTGCATTTCTATTGTATTTATTAATCTGTGATCTACCCCATTAAGGGAGAGCTTTAAATAAATAGAAAAAGATTGCGCTCCGTTTCCGGGTCTTAATTCGACCGAACGTAAATAATTCTTGTTCAGGACATCAAGTATGCAGATAGCCCCCTCGTCACTTATGCCGTTGTCCTCGAGCGACAACCATAAAAGCTGACTACCTATGACAGCATCCACAAGGAACTTGACTCCGGCGTTACCAATGCGGCCACAAGAAAGATCCAGTCGAGCAAGCCTTCTATTCGTGGCAAGAGCCATTGCAAGAGATTGAGCCCCAGCAGACCCTATATAATTGTAACAGAGGTCCAAATCGGTAAGTTTACAATTTTGATCCCTAAGTGCCTCCGAAAGATAGTGAACTCCCGCATTACTTATGAGGTTCCAACCCAGACCTAAAACGGTAACTTGACAGTTTTTGTGCTTCAGAGCATTCGCTAGAGATTGGAGTCCACTATCCCCTACACTATTTTCACCAAGATCCAAATGGGTGACCCTGCAGGTCGGTTGCATGAGAGCCTCCGCAAGGAAGCGAAACCCATCGTCCCCTATATCGCATTTATTAAGATATAGATGTGTGACCTGACTCGTTGGAAGAGAATCCGCAATAAGTCCTGCCCCCTTATCACCAATGTGCAAATAACTAAGATTAAGCTCTTTGATGCCTTGATCACCGTCTAAGAAGTGACGCACATCACCCCGGGGAATCCAATCCGCGACCTTGTGCCACGGAGCATGGACACCCAAATACTTTCCAAGCGCCGAACAAGCCTCACGAACAAATCCCCTATCATTATCAAAGCCCACATTTTTCTGATCCAAAACACTGGAATACACAGGGGAAGCCATAGCCGCAACAAAGGATGAAACAACAAAACCCGTGGCTGCGGACGTCATCAATGATTGGACCAGACCAACAATGGCCCGTGGTGCATTAGTGGAAAGTGTACGCATTATTTACTCCGGTTACTCTGTATAAATATTAAATCATAAGTATAATTTTCTTTTTCTAAAGTTGTAAAGTTAAAATTTGCATCAATCGTTAAAAAATTGTATATTTCAATGGTGATTTCACTTTATGAAAATGGCATAACTTCTTGACCGCACCCCTACTCCCTGTACAAAATTACACATATATACTGTAGGTTACCAAAATGCCCCCCAAACAACCGCTCAACTTTGAAACGTTTCTTCGTGACCATCTGGGGCCTGATTTAATTGATCTGACCCACAACCTTGAAACATTTGTCGTTCATGTCTATTCGGGGTCGATCATTCGTACTCTGACCATCCTAAAGGATAACAAGCGATGTTCCTTTAAACAGTTGATCGACATTACCGCCGTTGATTATCCAAAACGTCTTCACCGTTTTGACGTTGTATATAACCTATTGAGCCATAAACTGAATATACGCGTGCGCATCAAGATTAACACGACCGAAGAAACACCCGTGAACAGCATCACCGAAATCTTTCCGGCAGCAAATTGGTTCGAACGGGAGATTTTCGATCTTTTCGGCATTCATTTCACAGATCACCCCAATCTGCAGCGCATTTTAACGGATTATAATTTCACCGGGCATCCATTGCGCAAAGATTTCCCCTTAAGTGGATTTACCCAGGTCAGATATGATGAAACCAATCGACGCGTGACATCCGAACCTGTAAAACTAGAACAAGAGTACAGGGATTTTAATTTTATAAGCCCATGGGAGGGGCCGCAAAATAGAAAGATCCCCGCCCCCACCCCAAACAATCAAAAAGCAGTGAATTTCATTCCATGACCACCAACCAAAATAGCGATGATCCAAAAAATAAAGAAAGCTATACCCTGAACTTTGGCCCCCAACATCCAGCTGCCCATGGTGTGCTCCGCCTGGTTTTGGAACTGGAGGGTGAGGTCATACAGCGTGCCGATCCCCATATTGGATTCCTCCATCGTGGAACAGAAAAGCTAATCGAATACAAAACATACCTTCAGGCGTTACCCTATTTTGATCGCTTGGATTATGTTTCCCCCATGAGCCAGGAACATGCGTACGTTTTGGCCGTGGAAAAATTGCTGAATATCTCCCCTCCCCTTCGGGCACAATATATACGTGTTCTTTTTTCTGAATTGACACGGCTTTTAAACCATCTTTTGAACATTGCGACATTCGGACTAGACGTTGGGGCAATGACACCCTTTTTGTGGGCCTTTGAGGAACGTGAAGTTTTGATGGGATTTTACGAACGCGTTTCTGGAGCGCGCATGCATGCGGCCTATTTCAGGCCGGGTGGGGTCCATCGGGATTTGCCGGCTGGCCTTTTGGGGGATATCCAACTGTTCATTAACCGATTTCCAACCGTGATTGATGACATAGAAAACCTTTTAACAGAAAACCGCATTTTCAAACAACGTACTGTTGATATTGGCGTTGTCACAGCAGAGGAAGCCGTCGAATGGGGATTTTCCGGACCCATGTTGCGGGCAAGCACCGTTCCATGGGATCTTCGATCCGCCCAGCCATACGAAATTTATGAATTTTTAGATTTTGACGTGCCAATTGGCAAAAATGGCGATTGCTATGATCGGTACCTTGTTCGCGTCGAAGAAATGCGCCAAAGCGTCAACATAATCCAACAATGCCTGGACAAAATACCAGCGGGCCCCGTTCTTGTGGATGATCCAAAAATCGTCCCACCCCCAAAGGAAAAATTAAAACAGTCGATGGAGGCAATGATCCACCACTTCAAATTATATACCGAAGGGTTTCATGTTCCCGCCGGCGAAGTATATAGCGCGACTGAATCCCCCAAGGGTGAATTTGGGGTGTATCTGATATCGGACGGCAGCAATCGGCCCTATCGGTGTAAAATACGATCACCTGGTTTTGCTTGCCTGCAGGCATTAGAATGGATATCAAAAGGCCATATGTTGTCGGACATTGTGGCGATTATTGGATCGATGGATATTGTATTTGGAGAAATTGATCGATGACGTTTGTCTTTAGCCCCGAAAATCGCGATCGCGCCCACGCCCATAGTGCAAAATACCCGGCAGGAAAACAAACCAGCGCCGTATTGCCATTGTTGGATTTAGCCCAACGTCAATGCCAGGGATGGCTGCCCCATGACGCGATCGAGGCTGTCGCAGAATTTCTGGGCATGCCCGTCATTCGGGTGTTAGAGGTCGCCAGCTTTCACACGATGTTTAATTTAAAACCTGTTGGGCGACACCACGTGCAGGTTTGCAGGACCACCCCCCTGTTGGTTGCGGGGATCCGATGCGATTCTTGACGCGTGCAAAAAACATCTTGGCGTGCAAACGGGCGAAACAACAGCTGATCAAAAATTCACCCTGAGCGAGGTTGAATGCCTGGGTGCGTGCGTTAATGCGCCCGTCGTGCAAATTAATGATGATTATTACGAGAATCTTGACCCAGCCGAGGTCATTAAGATTTTGGAAAAGTTGTCCGAGGAAGAAGAATTATGAGCCTGTGTGAAAAAGACAGAATTTTTACCAATCTTCATGGCCATCAATCCCCATTTTTACCAGCGACGTTATTGCGCGGGGATTGGGACAGGACGATCAATTTAATCCAAAACGGTCGCGATTGGGTGATTGCAGAAGTCAAATCATCAGGCCTTCGAGGGCGCGGTGGGGCCGGATTTTCGACCGGGGACAAGTGGGGCTTTATGCCCAAACAACACGGCGAAATCCCATCCTATCTTGTTATCAATGCCGATGAAAGTGAGCCCGGGACTTGCAAAGACCGCGATATCCTGCGGTTTGAACCCCATAAATTGATCGAGGGGGCCCTGTTGGCCGGCTTTGCCGTTGGCGCCAACACAGCCTATATTTACATCAGGGGTGAATTTTATGCCGAGGCAAAAATCGTCCAAACGGCCATTGACGAAGCCTATGCGGCAGGTCTGTTGGGAAAAAATGCGGCCAAAAGCGGGTGGGATTTTGATGTGCATCTGCATCGTGGTGCGGGGGCCTATATCTGCGGACAGGAATCTGCCCTTTTAGAAAGCCTAGAGGGGCGCAAAGGTATGCCACGCCTAAAACCCCCTTTCCCGTCACAAAGGGGCTTATACGGATGTCCAACAACCATTAACAATGTCGAAACAATTGCATCCATTTCAACGATTTTACGCCGCGGTGCCCATTGGTTTTCCGCCATAGGACGCCCCAATAATACAGGCACAAAACTGTTTTGCATTTCGGGGCACGTCAATAAACCCTGCACAGTAGAGGAAGCAATGGGCATCCCCTTGCGCGAATTGATCGACAAACATGCAGGGGGCGTTCGCGGCGGATGGGACAATCTAAAGGCTGTCATACCGGGGGGATCCTCTGTCCCGCTATTGCCAAAATCGATATGCGATTCTGTGTTGATGGATTTTGATAGTTTGGAGGAGGTTAGCAGTCACCTTGGAACCGCCGGGGTTATCGTCATGGATCGATCGACTGATGTGATCGATGCCATCGCCCGATTAAGCCGATTTTACTGGCACGAAAGTTGTGGGCAATGCTCCCCCTGTCGGGAAGGAACCGGATGGATGAGCAAAATGATGAATCGCCTGGTCAAAGGAAAAGCAGTTCCAGCAGACATTGACCTTTTAGAGGAGATCAGCCACTATGTGGAAAACCATACCATTTGCGCCCTGGGTGCATCCGCGGCGTGGCCGGTCCAAGGGCTTATCCGGCATTTCAGGGAGGAAATGGAGGGCAGGATTCGGGATTCTGTGAATCACACAGAGACGACGGTGTAACAGTGTGCGTATCAAAAATATTGTCAGATTTTGTGCCTTATTAATATTATCAATTTTATTAGCACCATTAATTTTAATATTTATACTATCCAATCCTATATTCGATAGCACCATAACGACTTATTTAAATGATAAATTCTGGAATCAAAATCATGATTTTGTTACTCAAGCCTTTGAACAAATTCCAACAGCTCGTCCGGGGCAAACAACCCTCATGTTGGCGGCAGACGTTTCAGAGCAGGATGCCATTTTACCAATAGAAAAAGGATACACACTGATAGCCCATGAATGTATGATGAATAGCTGCACATTTATGCCTCCGAAAGATAGTAGCGTAAAAATTATTCATGGCTTCGATTCCGAATCCCTACCGGATTTGGATGTGGTTATGGCAAGGTTTATTTTCCCGCTTTATACTCCAGAAAAATTTGAAAAGATCTGGCAGATCATAGATAGGAAAATAAAACCAGGAGGATACTTTATAGGGAATTTTTTCGATCCTCAGTTTGAGATTTTTAAAGACAAAGAGAGGAAAACTATGTCATTTCTTGGAAAAGATGAGATTTTATTGCTTTTTAAGAATTATGAGATAGTGAAAATGGAGGTTGTTAAAAAGATTTCGCCCGCACAAAATGGCCTTGAATATTACTATGAGATTTTTGCGAAAAAGAAAGACTATGGTGTATTCCTATACCCAAGATGAATGGAAATGTTGAAATTTTATGAAAGATAGTTTTTTCAGAAACAAGACAAAAAAACCGAGCATAGCTATTCTATGTAAGGATTTTTTTGTCGACATTTATGGAGAAACTAGCAAACATAAAAATCAATAGTTGAGTTTAGATTGGGTATAAGTGGTTAATCCACAATGAGATGACTTTCTGATGGCGCCGCGTCAGATTTCATCCTTCTCCTACGTCAACAATGACGTCATGGCGGGCAACTGCCCTCCCCTTTCACCCATTCAACAACGCAAGTTTCTCTGCATCCACTCTTCACGAATAGACTGAATCCAAGATCATTTAGTTCTTGAGTTTAAGGCCGTTGATTTGTTCAACAGATAACCCTGTTGCTGCCGCTATCGTATTAACATCTATATTTTGAGAGAGGAGGTTCTGGGCAATTTCTATCGCTTTTTTAGCTTCGCCTTCGGCTTTCCCCTCAGCCTTCCCCTCAGCCTTCCCCTCAGCCTTGCCTTCGGCCTTCCCCTCGGCCTTCCCCTCAGCCTTACCTCTAGCCATTATCTCAGCCTCTGCTTGTTTTATGCGGTTTCTCTGATAGTCCTCGGCCGCCTGGTTATCCATGATCCGCTTGATCTCTTGTTCGTACGTCAGTAACTCTTCTTCTGTCCAGTTAAACTGGTTGAGTTCTTCATAGGCACGTTTGATAACCTCATCAGATCCGATCAGTCGACGCAACTCTGCTTCGCTGGTTTTGTCGGCATTCTTGAAAAAGAAACACCATTTTTCAACAATATTGGTCAACAGGTTAATATCGGTGATCTTGAATTTAGGAAGCTCGATAAACGTAAACGAAAAATCTTTGAGATCATTGGCGTACGATTCTTTGTCCAGGATAATATGATCTGACTTATAGGATAGCTTATCTTTAAAAATAACCGTGTCACTGATCGCAATAAAGATGACGGCTTTCAGATCCTTATAACGAGCACCCTCTTCTTTACCCTTGTTCAGCTGACGGGAGTACGCTTTAGCGGCATAATATTGTGCGCGTTTCTCGAACCCTTCTTGGGGAGAGACCTGCATTTCAATAATGATCTGCACGCCGTTTTCATCTTTGCATAAAACATCCACGATGCTCTGCTTTTTAGCGGCTATGTCGGGGATCTGGATCGTTGATAAAAAAGTGACTTCCTTAATCCTATCCCCAGCTTTTAGTTCCAAGACATCGTTAATGAAATGAATGAGGATATCTTTATTCTTTTCGGATCCGAAGATACGGCGAAAGGCAACATCATTTTTGGGATCAAGAAATTTAGAAAGGGCCATGGTGATTAGAGTATTTCGGTTAATTTCTAAGCGTTATTGTACCATACAACCCCTAGGAAGCCAAAAAGATTAAGGCATATGTCGGCAATCATTCAAAACCCTCTCTCATGACAGGAAAATCCCGTCCATTCCCACATGCGACTCAGCCCCACGGCTTTGCAATTGATAAAGCCGGCGTCTTTCGGCCGACGAGGGGATGGATAAAACTTTCCTGTATTTGTTGATTGTCCGTCGCGCGATGGGCACTCCATCTTGTTGCATTATCAAAACCAAGTCTTCGTCAGACAGCGGCTGTCCTTGATTTTCCCGATCAATCAGAATTTTCATTTTATACTGCACCATACGTGATGATAACAAAGATTCATCCTGAAAGCTGTTGCTTTTACTTGCAACAATTGTTGAGCTAAAAAAGAATTTGAAACTAAAAATCCCACGTGGGGTTGCGATATATTTTGATGCAACAACCCGACTGACCGTGCTTTCATGCAGGCCAACGGCATCAGCAACCTGACGAAGGGTCAGCGGTTTAAAGGCTTGAAACCCCTCAGTCCAGAACGCGCTTTGATGCTGAACAATTTCCAGTGCCACCCTTAATGTATTGGTTGCGCGTTGGTGGAGCGCCTGAAGCAACCAGTTTGCCTGCCCATGCTGTGCGGTCAGATAGGAACGATCCTCTCGACTTACAAGTTGTTTTTTTAAGGTATGGTAATAGTCACTGTTCAAAAGAACAGCGGGCAGAGCCTCGGTATTCAACACAACATTCCACGCGTCGTTTTGATCGGGATCACGGGACGGCTGCATCAAAACATCCGGAATCAGAGATTCAACCGCGACAGGGCTGAACTGTTCGGCGGGTTTAGCGGAAAGGGATTTTAGGTCTTTCAAAAAAGATTGACACGTTTCAACAGTCAGGCCCAAATCTTTGGCAATCTTTGGCAAGGGGTGATGCAGGAATAATTCAAGGTTTTCAAGAAAAAGAGCCATATCAGGATTTATTGTCCCATGTCGGTCTTTAATTTGCAGGGCAAAACATTCCCCAAGATTTCGGGCAAAAACGCCGGGTGGATCAAATTCCTGAAGCCTGGATAAAACACGCTCCACCTGCATGACAGGAACCGACAAAAGCAGACCTATCGTATCCAGATCCCCATCCAAAAAGCCATTGTCATTTAAATGATCAATTAAGCATTCCCCAATTTTACGATCGTCAGGATCACTGATTTCCAGCAAAAGCTGACGATATAAATGCTCCCTGAGTGTTAGGGTTTCCTTAAGATCGGGGCGGGCATAATCATCATCGCCATATGTTTTTTTGGTTACAATGCGGCAATTGGTGGGTTCATCTGAATACAGACTTTCACCCCCCTCGGGCTGCATAAGTAATGGATTTTGTTCGATTTGCTCCCTCACATAGGATGCCAATTCCTGATGGGGCATCTGCAATAACTTGATCGCCTGCTGTAAGCGCGGCGTCATTGTTAAAATTTGGGATGACCGAAGGTCTATTTGTTGGCTGAGGGACATAGGCTAAAATCTTGTAATTGATGGTTCCTATTAACAAGCTTACAGGCTAAACCTTTCTCCCAGGTAAACGCGACGCACTTCTTTGTGAATAATTATTTCTTTTGGGGTCCCTTCGGCCAGAACCTGCCCCCCCGCAACGATGTAGGCGCGATCAACAATATCCAGAGTTTCGCGGACATTATGATCAGTAATTAAAATGCCGATACCCATTCCTTTGAGGCGAAGAATAAGGTCCCGAATTTCATTAACAGCAATGGGATCAATTCCGGCCAGTGGTTCATCGAGCAATAAAAAACGCGGAGACGCAGCCAAACAGCGGGCAATTTCTACACGACGCCGTTCCCCCCCCGACAATGCAATGGCCGGAGATTGACGAAGGTGGCTAATGGAAAATTCATCCAGCAACAAATTTAGTTTTTCTTCTTGTTTGTCAGGATCTTTTTCAAATAATTCAACAACAGCCCTGATGTTTTGTTCGACGGTTAATCCCCGAAAGATAGAGGCATCT
>JAPLOP010000001.1:15096-59902 GCA_026400645.1 Alphaproteobacteria bacterium
TCCAACCCCTTGCCGGGCCCGTCGATGCATTGGCATTCGCGTGATGTCGACCTGATCCAGGTAAACAGACCCCCTGTCGGGTTGAATTAACCCTGTCATAATTGAAAAACACGTTGTTTTCCCGGCACCGTTGGGCCCAAGAAGGCCGACCGCCTCCCCCTGTTTTAGGTATAAATTTATCCCCATCAAAACAGGGCGCTTGCCAAAGGTTTTAAAAATATTATGGGCGCATAAAGCATCTAATGGGGGAGTGAATGGACTGGGCATTAATTCTTCTTTTTTACGGGTTGTTCGATTTCTGCCTGAACGCGTTTCCCTTGTGGGGTTTTTTTAATCACATATGTACCGGATTCAAGGTTAATCGTGGCTTCGTCACCCATGATCTTGTTGCCATCCTTAAGGATCACGACATTTTTTTCGCAATCGATATGTTCGGGGATTTTTGAATTGTTGATGTTAGCCGGGACATAAACACATTTTCCGGCCGATGCGTTTAAATCTTTCATGATAAAAGTAACATGCCCTTCGGCCGTAATGTATCTCACATCATTTTTTGAATTTTCTTTGTACTTGTCGGCAGAATCAACAAATCGAACCAAAAAATGATCGGCGGCCAAAGTTTGCTTTTGATCCCGGGGGCCTTTTTCGGCATGGGCATGACCTGTAACCTCTGACTGATTTTTGGTCAGGTTATATTCCATCATATCCCCCGTGATGAGGATTGCATGTGGATCTGGTTCTACATTCACAGCGAAAGAATGAAATCCGGAACACAAAAGAAGACTACTGACCAGGCTCTGTCCCCGAACTCTAAATACCGCAGAAATTCGAGTGATATGCCCGTTTTTTTCTTGTCGGTTTATAGAAACACCCCCGTCATCCCGTGGCTTGACCACGGGATGACCCATGTATTCCGTTGTGGATCCCGTGGTCAAGCCACGGGATGACGGGGGGCGGTCTTGTGGCGGGGGGCGGTCTTGTGTAATGTGGAGCTTAGGGACAGAGCCTAACACTGTATTTTTCATGTTCTATTGAACCTTACTTTCTCGAATAGTCAATTCCGGTTTACCAAGAAAGATAATTCTTTGCCCCTGGTCCAACACTTTAAATCCGTGCGCCCTGATAAAGGTTTGCTCTTTCTGCCCTTCTACCGGGGCATTATTTTCCGCCGTTCCATCATTAAAATTGATGGTTGCTTCTGTTGTTTGCAGGTGAAAACCATTGTTATGGTCCAAACGAACATTCCCCGAGATCATGATTGTTTTTTCTGTTTTATTATACAAGCCCTCGTCGGCCTTTAACGCCAATTCACCCCCACCATCAAGAGCTAGCTGCAGTTGCAGTTCTTTTAACAGGACTTCCTTTCCTGAAATTTCATGCCCTTTATTGGAATGCACCACATAAGATTTTCCTTTGTTGGATTCACCGCGATAGCGCAATTTCTCCGCCCCATTAACGTTGTCTGCTGTAGCCGATGTCAGCTCAATAAAGGATGGCTTGGTTGGCCATAAAATAGCCGCAAAAACCAATCCCATGCTGAACACCAAAAGACCATACTTAAGGCAAGGCAAATATTTTCTGATACACCCCTTCCCGATCATTTATTTACAGAGCATCCAAAATATGGTCCGCACTTGTCAGGCTACAGGCAGATAACGGCTCGATTTCCAAACGCGTAACAACACCATTTTTCACAACCATCAGGTACCTTTGCGACCTTATCCCCATCCCATTGGCGGATAAATCGACATCCAAGCCAACGGCTTTTGTAAGGTCAGCATTTCCATCAGCAATCATGATGACGGAATCCTGAACATTTTGGTTGTCTGCCCATGCGCCCATCACAAAGACATCATTAACGGAAAGGCAAATAATTTGATCGATGCCCTTTTCCTTTAATTTATCTTTATTCTTAATAAAGCCAGGCAGGTGCTGAGCAGAACAAACGGGCGTGAATGCACCCGGCAGGGCAAACACAATGGATGTTTTATTGTTAAACAAATCATCCGTCGTTATATCAACGGCGCCATTCGACGTTACTTGCTTTACAGAAATGGTTGGAATTTTGTCGCCAATTTTTACGGTCATAAACGGAATCCTTTATTATGAAAATTAATATTACGCCAGTGTCTTTTCGCCCATCGTTAGGTATTTCTTTCGACGTGAATTCAGCAAGGTAGCGCTGTCTTTATTGGATAGAAATTGGAGGGATTTTTCAATAATTTCCTTGACCTGCTTTGTGATAGCTTGCTTGTACCGATGCGCGCCCCCCACTGGTTCCGCAATGATATGATCGATCACGCCCAATTGATAAAGGTTTTGCGCCGTTAAGCGTTGAGCCTCCGCAGCCTCTGGTGCACTTGACGCGCTCCGCCACAGGATAGAGGCGCATCCCTCAGGGGAAATTACCGAATAAATGGAATGCTCCAACATCAACACAAGGTCAGCTGCAGCAATGGCAATAGCACCACCTGATCCTCCTTCGCCGATGATAATACTCAACAAAGGGACCTTGATTTTAAGACAGGTTTCTATACAGCGGGCGATTGCTTCAGCTTGACCGCGTTCCTCGGCATCTATTCCCGGATAAGCCCCTGCCGTATCAACAAAAGTCACAACGGGAATCTTAAGGCGATCAGCCAGTTCCATTAATCGTTTTGCTTTTCGATACCCTTCGGGTTTTGCCATGCCAAAGTTATGCTTAATACGGGATTCGGTATCATTCCCCTTTTGTTGCCCGATAACCATGACAGTTCGGCCCGATATGCTTCCGATCCCGCCGATAATTGCACAATCTTCGGCGAAACATCTGTCCCCCGACAATGTCACAAAATCATCAACCAATGACGACAGGTAATCAAAAAATTTCGGCCGATCAGGATGACGCGCCACCTGCACTTTTTGCCACGGAGTTAGGTTGCTGTACGTTTGCCTTAGCAATCGATCAGCCCTAGTTTGAAGGCGGGAAACTTCATCCGCAATATTCAAATCCCCAGTATTGGCCAAGTGTTTCAGGTTTTCTATTTTTCCTTCTAATTCAGCAACTGGGCGTTCAAACTCTAGGAATTTTATCATAATTCATTATCGCATATATTACTTTTATTGCATTGTAAAACTTCCCTATTAACAAATCAAGGAAAGTTATGGTCAGCGTGCGAGCTCACATCAAATGAGACTCCGCTGCAGCCCCGGAACAGATATCCCGAATATACTCCACACTTCACTTCGTTCGTTCGCCATGACGACGTCTTTGCGATGAGGGCAAAACCCATCGAGCAATCCAGAATTTTAAACAATTGATTGGCAATTTGTGAAAATAGTATTATATCGAACTCAGAAATTCATCCCCCCAAAGATTTAATCCTTTGAGGGGCGAAACGGTTATTGCTGGCGCATGATGATTTTTTGAATGCCCATCATAAAGATCGCAATGCCCAAGAAATACAAAGGCATTGGCAACAATGTGCCATTATGCAAAATACCCATGCCAAAGGTAAACAGTGATATCAAGCAGTAATAAAAGAAACCGAATAGGCTGGATGCGGTCCCAATGCACCATTTATAATCTACAAGCGCCAAAGCCAAAGCATTGCTTGTTATCATACAATTTCCAAACATCAGGGTCATTTGGCTGATAATTGTGATTATCACCATCAGATAATTTGGCAAAGACAGCATGCAATGATGAACAAGGGCAAATCCGCTAAACACTGCGGCCGATATCATCATAATCCAAAGACCATAATCCATGATGGCTTGAGGAGCACAATAAGAATGCATCTTTTTAGACAATTCCCCACCCATCATTGTGGCAATTGCAATAACAACAAAACTAAGCCCATATTCACTGGGCAAAAGACCCAATCCTTTGATCAGATAAAATGATCCTTCGGCAAAATAGCTAAAAGATATGCCATTGCAGGCCGCCACAATCAGACCAAAGCCAACAACCCTTTTGTTTGTCCCAAGCTTGCAAGCAACGTTGATTATGGATACAGGCTGCCTGTTGTCCGCATGATGTGTTTCTGGTAACTTTGCCAACACAAACAGTGTCAAAATAATGGCAAAACCTATCAAAAATAAAAATATGCTGGGCCAACCAAAGCGCTCTGCGATGACACCACCAACGACAGGACCAATGGCAGGAAAAACAGCCAAGGCGCTGCCTATGGATGAATAGACTTTGCCCAACTTTGGACCATGAAAAGCATCACGACAAATGGCTTGACCCAAAACGCTGCCGATGCTTCCACCGAACGCCTGAACAAAGCGACCGATCATTAACATAGTCATATTTGCTGAAAGATAGCAGATAATGCATCCAGCAATAAAAACGACAAGGCCCACTATAACACAGGGTTTTCGTCCCAATTTATCAGAAAGCTTACCCCAAAAAAGTGTGCCAACAGCAAACCCAAAAAGATAAATGGTTAGTGTGTATTCCACCATCGATTCTGACGCCTGTAAAGCATGCGCTATGTCAGGCAAAGAAGGCGTGTAAACGGTTTCAGAAAGTTGCGAAAGACCCGCAATTAAAACAATAAGCCAAACAGCTGGCGATAAAACGTGTATCATAAAAAAACTCCGACATTTAAATTCAAAATTAAGCAATATTATAGCGTTCCCTGTTTTCAAGGGTTGCCGAAAAACCTAACTTTCCAACTTAAACGACGACGATTTTCTTCATTTTAATATCCGATATAAAGCGATAATTTGCAGTTTCATGGTATGTGTAACGGATTCGTTTGTCTAGATATTTCTTGTGCGGTGTGCGGGTTCACATCAAATGAGACTCCGCTGCAGCCTCGGAATGAACACTCTCAATATACTGCATAGGCGTTAATACTACAGTTGCCAATCTATAACAACAATCTAGCTTTGTCATGGTGCTTCAGTACACAATAAATGGACCCTGTATCAAGAATGACATATTTTGATTTTTCATGCTGTGGCCCTGAAAATTATGCCCCCTACGCCCGACGCCATGTGGTGCCCGACGACGTATCCTCCAGCTGGATGCCGTTCTCCAACAAAAATATCCGGATTCGATCAGATTCGGCGAAATCCTTATTTTGCCGGGCGATGCGACGGTTTTCTATCAGTGATTCTATTTCGGAGCTGCCCAGACCCCCAGATTGGTCTTGTTGTAACCATTGCAAGGGAGGTTGCTGCAAAAGACCCAAAAGACCAGCCGATCGTTTTAACAGGCTCCCGAGTCGTTTTTTCTGCGCACTATCATTCGTTTTATAAATTTGGTGCACCAGTTGATGGAGGTGACTGATCGCCAACGGAGTATTCAGGTCATCTGCCAACGCCTGATAGACATCGGAATCAATCGGACCTTCTTCCTGTTCTGTGGTGTTTAAGGCTGCATACCAGCGATCGAGAGCCTGCTTAGCCCGCACCAGCGTATCATCAGACCAATCAAAGGGTTGGCGATAATGTGTCATCAGCAAAGCTAGCCGAATCGATTCACCAGCGTGCTCTTGCAACAAATCATGAACCGTGAAAAAATTACCTAGGGATTTGGACATCTTATCGCCATGAACTGTCAAATGCCCATTATGCAACCAATAACGAGCCATCAATTCCGTTCCGTGGGCGCAGCAACTTTGCGCAATTTCATTCTCATGATGCGGAAAAATCAGATCAATTCCGCCACCATGGATGTCAAAAGTCTGCCCCAAATAAGCCTGACTCATGGCCGAACATTCAATGTGCCACCCGGGCCGCCCTCTGCTCCACGGACTGTCCCACCCTGGTAAATCGGGAGTTGATGGTTTCCATAACACAAAATCCCCCGGCTCCTTTTTATAGGGGGCAACCTCAACACGGGCACCAGCCAGCAGTTCGTCTTGATTTCGCCCTGATAATCGGCCGTAAACCGGATATGTATTTACGCTAAATAACACATGCCCATCGGCCTCGTACGCATGACCCCGCTCAATAAGTCGCTGGATCATGTCAATCATTTGCGGGATATGATCTGTTGCACGAGGTTCGATCGTCGGCGGTAATGTCCCAAGGGCGGCCATATCATCATGGTAATCCTGAATCGTGCGATTAGTCAGCTCGCCAATACTAATCCCCAGTTTTAGGCTGGCTGCATTAATTTTATCATCCACATCCGTGATATTGCGAACATAGGTCACCTTTGGAAATTGAGCCTGCAGCAAACGATACAGCACATCAAACACAACAACAGGGCGTGCATTCCCCAAGTGAGCGCGATCATAGACCGTTGGGCCGCAAACATACATCCGTACATGATCCGGATCCAGGGGGATGAAAGGTTCCTTTTGACGAGACAGGCTATTATAGAAGGTAAGCGACATAGATAATATTATTCCTCTGTTTCATTGATTGCGTTTGTTTTTATTACTATTGAAGATCGTACTGACCATAACCCCAGGGTATCTCATCTGTGCATTTCCATGTATGATCCCAATCCATATCATTTCTAATAAAATCTACAACGATTTTGCATAATTTCCCTTTAGTAGCCAGGTTATGATAACGAAATACATAATCCCCATGAGTAATAAGATAGGGCCTTGTGTCATCAAAAGTTCTTTTTGTTGCAGAGATTTCAAATTCCCAAATACTTTCCCCTGACTTTAGCATTCGCCGCAAGGTATCTTTTTCCCAAATGCATATTTGAAGGGATGCTCTGTAAGAGCCTTTTTGAGCTTTTCGAGTAAGAGACAGGGGACGAGAGACGATTTCTCCGCCCTCTAATCGACCTGGATCTTTTTGAAGCTCCATGTAGGGCGCATTTGTTTCTTTCATAAAATTAAAAAGGTCCGCAAATCGTTTTTCAGAAACATTTTCATAGATAATATAATCATCCAGGACGATCAGAACATATTTTGTCGGGATAACATCCAAAGCCTTAAGCATATTATCGGACCAACTTTTTTCTTCATCTATTTTGATATTTACAATTCTTTCATGATTAATTTTTTTCCGCCCTGTTATCAAATATATACTCGAAGAGCGCAGCGACCCCGTTTTCAACCACGGCATATTTTTAAACAAAAAATGAAAAAATGGGCTCCATAATTCTGAATATTTATCACAGCTAGGAACAAGAATAGACAGATCTTTGATTTCTGGAACCAGATGATCTTGTGGGTTGGCCTGCTTTAAAAACCCCTGCACATCGATATCATTTTTGAAATCTGTGGGGGAAGATATATTTATTTTTACTTCCTCCTCTGTATATTTTTTATATACAAAATCAAAAATAGTCAGGCCGAGATATAAACTCACAATTGCGATCGACAGCAAAAACCAAATTTTCTTAAAACTCAAACCCCTATTCCTTCTTTATATCAAGATAAATGGAGAGTGTAATACATAACCAATCCAAGCGAAACTATTTCATTTTATATGTGCGAATTCCCATCAGATGAGGCCGCTCTTCTGTGAGTCTTCACTAACTTCCCTATGGGTCTGACCCCGCAGAATAATGCCTGAAGCATAGCAAGATTAGCTTGATTTTTCTAGGATTAGCGGGATAGTTCTTGTATTATGTCCAAAGTTATCTTGTTTTTTCAAAAAAAAGGAATCCCCATGGCCCGCGTCACAGTTGAAGATTGCATTCTGAATGTTCCCAATCGATTTGAACTTGTTCTTTTAGCCGCAAAGCGCGCCCGTGAAATTGCCGCAGGGTCAAGCCTGACAGTTTCCCGCAACAACGATAAAAATCCAGTCGTTTCTTTGCGTGAAATATCCGAGAACACAATCTCTATCGAGGGCCTGAGAGCGGGCGTCATTAAAGGTATGCAAAAAACTGTCTTTGTTGATGATGTTGAAAGTGTCCTTGATGAAGAGCTGCAGGACGTGATGAAGGCGGAACAAGGTTGGAATCCAGGCGAATTTAATCCCAAAGAATTTAGCATAACCGACGGGGACGAAGACGGAATCGAAGAAGATGAGGATGAAGATGAAGAAGATGCTGATAGTGAAGCAAGCGAAGAGGAAATCTAGATTTTCTTAACAGATTGTTAATAGGTTGTGTTTTAGCCTTGCGCCATTTTTAAAAATGATTGGTGAGTTTCCTGGATGGCCACGCTCTCTGCGATCGTCGGCCATCACAACGTCATTGCGATGAGGGCGAAGCCCAATGAGCAATCCAGAAAGCGTCGTTGACACTCATGAGGATTTCTTGAAAATGGCATCAGCTTTATCAACCTCTGCTTGATATTCTTTGGCACTTTCAACATTTATTTTACCAAAAATATCAGTAAGCTCTTGCTGCTTCCAATTGAAAGATTTTAAATGTACGTCACATTTTATTTCAGGGTCACCAAAACACATGAAATTAAGTGTTGCATAAAGAGCTAGAGTTCTATTATATATGTATTCACCTGGTGCTTTTTCATAATCACTAACTTGGGGAATTAAAAGTTTCACCATTACATATGGAAAAGCTTCATATCTTGAAACAAACCCAAGGTTCCAAACCGCATACAAGTCGGCCCATTTTTTTTCAAAAGGCATATGAATAGAAATGGCTCTTCTATCTTCTGAAAAAGTTGCAGGACCTGCGCCAGTTACTTCATTTTCCTTGCCACCCAGACTATTCTTAGCCAATACACAGCCAGCATAAGCATTATTAAAATTACCATTAAATATATCTGTTAATGTTGCTTCTAGGATATTTATTGGGATGCCGCATTTTCCATAATTTGGAGCCAATTTAGTGTTTTTTACAGCTCTAAAACTGTCTATACTTTTTTCAATTGTGAAGAACTTTATCCACTCGAATAGCCCAAAGGTGGAACTAAAAATGTCAATTTTACTTCTTTCTTCGATCCATATGTCACTACAAATTTTAAGAATAGCTATGTCATTACGCATAGCTACGGTTAAGTTATTCAATACCATAGCATAGGCCACAACATCTGGAAGAATTTCTTTTCCTTCCTGCTCTGCTTTAGAATATAAATCTCCCAAATTTCCATTTACCACTTCCTCAACAACACTATGTAAGTAAGGATTACGTGCAGCACACACTGCCATTTGGTCAACCAAGGTTTCAAAATCTGAAACTGTAACATTTTCTGGGAATAATTTTTTTGCAATCCCTTCAAGGCCAGGAGCCCATTTATCTTGTTGATCTAGCAATTTCATTTGCCTAAAATGTTTTGCCATGCGACCACAAACATCTTTATTTGTCATTTGTTGCAAAGTACCATTTATGAAATTTGCAATTTTTTGTTCTATACTTAAGTATTTTATAGCCTTTAATTGCCGGTGTGTGGTCATTGCACTGTGTGAAACGTTTGAATCAATATCTAAATCAAAAGCATTGTTATTACTGGCATCACAATGCTGCAATGATACAAATATACCGTAGACTATAAATAAATATTTTTTTAGCATATAAATCTCACAAAAATAAAAAAGTAATAAGATGTCGAGCACTATATTATAACAATATAGCAAAAATATTAACAAAGCCTTAACTTGTGCAGTAGTGGCTCCAGAATTACTCCGGGGGCAGCTTTCGAGGAACACAGCATGGAAGCCTGTCAGATTATCCATTGTCAATAAGCCTTCATGAGTTTGTGGAGATTTCTGGATTGCTTCTTTGGGCTTCGCCCTCATCGCAAAGACGTCATTGCGAGAAGCGTAGCGACGAAGCAACCCAGGAAACTCACTAATCATTTATGAAAATGGCATTATGAGTCAGGGGTAGTGTGAGAAGATTTATGAAAATTCTAAATATTGATCCCACGAGGAAATTATGTGAGTTCATGGTTTTATGGGGGGCAGCTGAATAGTTATGATTTTCTTAACGGTTTGTTAATAGGTTGTGTTTTAGCCTTAGATATATGATTCGATAGATATTTAAGGAAAAACCATGCTAAAAACATTATCATTAATAATTTTTGTGCTTGCGGGAACTCTGACTCAAAGTCATAGCAGGGAGCCAGTTGACCCGCTTGCCTATTGTTCCAAATGCAATGAAAAACACTGCAAAACAGACAGTGACACGGCCTTAAAATGCAACGAATGCCCATCTTTTAAGTCACCAAATATCGGGAAATGCAGGGATTCTTACTGTTCCGGATGCAAAGAGAAAAGCAAAAAAAATTGCAGCAAAAAAGAAGATGCTTTTGCCTGCTATAAATTATGCAAGAATGGCCCCGATGATTCAGCAACAAAGTCCTGCCTAGCGCCGCATTGTGGAAAATGCCGAGAACCTGATTATTGCGACGGCACCAAGAAAACAGAACATTGTTTTAGCGAGGCGTGCGAATATTTCAACGGACATGATAATACAAAAAAATGCCGAACAGCATGGAATAAAAACAAGAAGCAAGCAGAAGAGCAGGTGGACGATGACACAGAAACAAGCACACCCGATCATCCAAAGCAGGAATCGGATGCCTCTGTTGATTAAGTCGAATCACCATGTAGGAATACGGAATTGATTTTGAGGTATTTGATTTTTGGTGCACCCGAGGGGATTTGAACCTCTGACCTTTGCCTTCGGAGGGCAACGCTCTATCCAGCTGAGCTACGGGTGCTTATACTTGTGCTTTAATGATGCAGTGTACTGCAAAACCACCTAACCTTGCAACTTCGAAAAGTCCGCTATTTGATCAACCAGCCCCTTAAAGCTCGACAACAATGCACATCGATTGTTTTTAAGGGTCTGGTCCTCGCAGTTAACCATAACGGCATCAAAAAAGGCATCAATTTGCGGTCTTAGCGTTGCTAATAACTCCATAAGAGGTGCATAGTCATGATTTTCCAATAGACCCCGGTAATCTTGCTGAACACGCTGAATCTGAACAAACAAATCTTTTTCAGCGGACTCAACAAGCAAAGCCTCATCACATTCAGGCAGATCATGCGATTCCTTGGCCAAAATCCCAGCAGCCCGCCGATAGGCACCCTTAAGACTTTCACCGGCATCCGTTTGCAACAAGGCCTGCAATGCTTTTGCACGCTCTGCAATCGACCAAAGACTATAAGGGCGAATATCCCCTGACTGGGTCGACAGAATCGCCATCACGCAATCGTGGTCACCCCCCTGCCCCTTTAGATAAAAACTTAAACGGTCAGCAATGAATTGAATCGCATCATCCGCAACCCCCGCCGACAAAGCAACCGACTGGTTTTGATAGGTGCAAACGGACCGATGAATCAAATCCCGTAAACACACTTCTTTTTGGGTATTCTCGATAATGATTCGAATAACCCCCAAAGCCGCCCGCCGCAATCCCAATGGATCTTTGGACCCCGTTGGCTTAATTCCACTGCCCAAAAAACCAACCAAGGTATCGATTTTATCAGCCAATGCCAATTCCATGCTAATGGGCGCCGTTGGGCAATCGTCTGTTGGGCCATGGGGTTGATAATGTTCCTTGATGGCCGCGGCAACAGCATCCGATTCACCCTGAAGGATCGCATAGATTTGCCCCATTGTTCCCTGCAGTTCCGGAAATTCACCCACCATCTGAGTCAAAAGATCCATTTTGCACAACAATGCGGCCCGCGCCCCGTCGTCCGTTGTCATCAAGCGACAAAGGCGTTCAACTTTCTGCCCAAGGGACCCTAGCTTTATATGAAAAATAATCGCATCCAATTTTGGCACGAGACTTTCAAGGGGGGATTTAAGGTCAACATCATAAAAAAACGACGCATCTGCTAATCGGGCCCGCAGAACACGTTCAAACCCCGCCATCATCAATTGCCCATCACCACCGGGATTATTCGTTACCACACCAAAAAATGGCGCAATCTTTCCGTGCCGATCACACAGTGTGAAATATTTTTGATGGACCCGCATGGATGTGGATAAAACGACATCCGGCAATCGCATAAACTCTTTTTCGATCCGGCCGATATGGACAAAGGGGAAATCAACCAGCCCCGAAACCTCATCAAGCAAAGCCGGGTCATCTTTAATGAAAAGACCTTTTTCCGCCGCCATTTGCCCAAGGCGATCATAAATATCCCGTTGCCTGTCTTGACGATCCACCACAACAAAAGCCTCTGCCAACTTTTCCTGATAATCCCGAAAATCCGTGACCATGATGGCATCTGGCGCCAAAAACCGATGGCCATACGTGACATTACCCGTGGTCAATCCCAGCGATGAGATATTAAAAGAAACAGCGCGTCCCTGATAGACACAAACAATCGAATGCAGGGGGCGAATCCACGGCTTTGACCGTTTGTTCGTTTGGTGATTGTGCCACTGCATTGATTTTGGCCAGGGCATTTTATCCAAAAATTCCCCGATAACCTCAGGTAAAATTTCAACAAGCAGCTTTCCAGGCTCCGCCAAATCAGCATACCAATGGCCATCTTTTTGGATCAACTGATCCTGGTTTTGGCCAACACTTTTTAAAAACCCCTGAAATGCTGCCACCGGCGCATCCACCTTTGGACCACGACGGCTTTCTTTGATGTCCTTTGTTGCTTCATCCAAACCCGAAACGCACAGGGTTAAACGTTGCGGCGCAATAAACGATTGAACCGTCTGAAACGATGCATTCTGGGCAGTCAGAATCGATTCCAACAAAACTTTGCTGTCTTTTTCCGCCTGACATTGCATCCGGGCCGGTATTTCTTCGCTATAAAATTCAATCAATAATTCATTCATTGTTTCAAAGACTCCACCCAAGCTTCACAACTATCCTTTACGAGGGCGCGGACCCTGGTGATATATCCCGCACGTTCAGTCACGCTAATCACACCGCGCGCATCCAGCAGGTTAAAATAATGATTGGCCTTAACACTTTGTTCGTATGCTGGCATGATCAGGGATTTTTCCAATAATCGCCGACATTCAATTTCGCAATCCTGAAAGTGACGAAACAATATATCGGTTGAGGCGTATTCGAAATTATAGGCTGAAAATTCTTTTTCTGCCCGCAAACAAACATCGCTATAGGTTAGCTTTTCTGCCCCCTCGCATCCATTCCAATTCAGATCAAAATGGCTTTGAACGCCCTGAACGAATGTCGCAACGCGTTCCAACCCATAGGTAATCTCAACCGGAACAGGATCACAGGCAATGCCCCCTACTTGTTGAAAATACGTAAACTGAGTGATCTCCATTCCATCGCACCAAACTTCCCATCCCATGCCGGCGGCACCCAGGGACGGATTTTCCCAATCATCCTCGACAAAGCGAATATCATGCTGAGACAGATCCAACCCAATCGCCTGCAGGCTATCCAAATAAAGCTGCTGGGAATTGACTGGGCAAGGTTTTAAAATAACCTGAAATTGGTAATAGTGTTGTGTTCTGTTGGGGTTTTCCCCATATCGGCCATCCTTTGGGCGACGACAGGGCTGAACAAACGCAGCCCGCCAAAAGTCTGGCCCCAATGCCCGTAATGTGGTTGCGGGATGAGATGTCCCAGCACCCATTTCGGTATCGTAAGGTTGCAGAATGACACATCCCTGATTTGCCCAAAAAACTTGGAGATCAAAGATAATTTGCTGAAATGATTTTGTGGATGATTTGTTTTTTGAGGTCACTGGACTTAATCTGATTTTAAATTAAGAGGAATGGTGGGCGCCAGAGGATTCGAACCTCTGACCCGCTGATTAAGAGTCAGCTGCTCTACCAACTGAGCTAGGCGCCCGTACTTTTCGTACCTTCCCTTTGTAGCGGATTATCGGCTTTCTGTCGAGCCTTTTATGCAAAGGTTGTTTGCTTGCACTTAACGCCAAATCGGTTTACTCTACGCAAATTAAAATCACACGATTAAATATTGTATGCGCATTGGTCCTATCATCATTGACAGTCCCGTTCTGTTGGCCCCTATGTCGGGGGTCAGTGATCAACCGTTTCGTCGTGCAGTCAGAAAGATTGGGGCAGGTCTTGTTTTTTCCGAAATGATCGCAAGTCAGGCAATGATTCGACAAACGCGCCAAACAATCAAAATGCTTGAAAGAAGCGCCGATGATGATCCCTTGGCGGTTCAGCTTGCGGGATGCGAACCCGATATCATGGCAGAGGCTGCCAAACTGAACCAGGATCTAGGGGCCAAGATCATCGATATCAACATGGGATGTCCGGCCAAAAAAGTTGTGAATGGCTATGCAGGCTCAGCATTGATGCGGGATATCCCTCTGGCAACAAAAATCATCGAAGCAACCGTCAAAGCCGTGTCTTTACCCGTGACATTAAAGATGCGCACGGGGTGGGATGAAAATACCCGAAATGCCCCGCTTTTGGCGCGCATTGCACAGGATTGCGGCATCCAAATGATCACCGTTCATGGGCGAACCCGCTGTCAGTTATATTCGGGCAAATCGGATTGGGCGTTCATTCGAACCGTAAAGGAAGCAGTGACCATCCCCGTCATTGGCAATGGGGACGTTACATCGGTAGAGGATGCGCAAAACTTGCTGGACGAAAGCACAGCGGATGGCGTCATGATCGGCCGTGGTTCGTATGGGCGGCCATGGTTCATTCATCATGTCAGTCATTATCTAAAGACAAAAGAAATATTGCCAGAACCGCTCGTTTCGGCGCAGCACAAAATGGTGCTGGAACATTTGGATGATATCTTGTCGCATTATGGGGAAATGCACGGAATTAAAATTGCCCGGAAACACATAGCCTGGTACAGTAAGGGGTTGTCAGGATCCGCGGAATTTCGAGTCGGCATCAACCAGACAGAAAACACGTCATCGTTGTTGAATCTTATTAATTCTTTTTATGGACGATTTTGTTAGAGGTACCGGGCATGAATACAAGTAAAAATGATGATCATAATACAGGCCAGTATAAAGGTCTTAGTGGCGCCGTTTATCATTTTTTGCAAATCTATTTTGATCAACATAATGGATTATTGCCTGTTAATAATTTGTACCACACCATCATTCATGAGGTCGAAAAACCCCTGATTGAGATAACCCTGAAAGCTGTGTGCGGCAATCAAAAAAAGGCTGCTGAAGTTTTGGGGATCAACCGAAATACCCTTAGAAAAAAGATTCAGGAATTGGGCTTGGACAAGAAAACTTTATAGCATTAGTTAATGGCTGACGAACGAAGAGAACGTGGCCATCCAGGAAACACCTCCAAAAAATGAACAAAAGTGCACCCTAGTAATTGCGATGGAACACCCATATACTGATCGGAAGTCATCTTCAAAAATACGGTTTTTATGTCATACAGATCCTATTGGTCAACGTTAATCGCCGTCACGGTGTTATCGTTCCTAGTTGTTGGTTATCTTGGGAAAGAAATATACCAACAGGTTCCCCCCATTCCAAAAGCAATGTTGATCGACGGTGGCCAAACCCTTTACACAGAAGAAGATATCAAAAAAGGTCAGGCCGTCTGGCAATCAACGGGCGGACAGGAACTTGGAACCATATGGGGACATGGGTCCTATCTAGCGCCGGATTGGAGCGCCGATTGGATTCACCGCCAAGCCGTTGATCTTTTGAATACATGGGCCCAACGGGACTACAAAAAGAATTTTGATACCCTTCCAGACGAAGAGAAAGCCGTCCTTAAAGTGCGCCTTCAAAAAGAAGTTCGCACGAACACCTATAATCCAGATACAGGGAATATAGTTTTCTCAAAAGATGTTGGGACATCAATACAAAGGGTTGCACGCTATTACCAAGATTTATTTGGAAATGCACCTGAATTACACGAATTGCGTAATAAATATTCCATGATGGAGGATACCGTTGCCTCTGCTGAAAATCGTCACGCATTATCGGGCTTTTTATTCTGGGCCGCCTGGGCATGTCAAACGAATCGTCCAGGGCAAGACATTACCTATACAAGCAATTGGCCATCCGAAAGACTGATTGGCAACACGGCACCGCCTGTTTTGTTGATGTCATCGATCATGAGCGTTGTCCTGCTTTTGGCAGCAGTCGGCATTATGATTTGGTATTATGCCGTCCACCTAAGGTCCGGGTATACAGACATAACCACGCTAAAAGCACCCGTCTTTAATGCGCCAACACCATCGATGATTGCCACGAAAAAATATTTCTTGATTGTGGCGCTGTTGCTGCTTTTGCAGGTAGTCTTTGGGGTTATAACCGCCCACTATACTGTCGAGGGGAATGCCCTTTTTGGAATAAGAACGGGTGAATTTCTGCCCTATACGGTTTCAAGAACCTGGCATGTTCAATTGGCGCTATTTTGGATTGCGACGGCCCTTCTTGGGACTGGACTTTATTTAGCCCCCATGATTTCGGGGTACGAGCCCCCCTATCAACGATTTGGTGTAAATTTCCTGTGGACATGCCTGGTTATAATCGTTCTGGGTTCGATGGCTGGCGAATGGTTTGGTATCAAGCAATACCTTTCGCTGCAGATGAATTTCTGGTTTGGTCACCAGGGTTATGAATATGTTGACTTGGGTCGCTTCTGGCAATCGTTCCTGATGGTTGGCCTGGTTGTGTGGCTTGTGCTTATGGTTCGTGCCCTGATGCCCGCCCTAAGGGACAAAACACAAAACCGGGGACTGTTGTTCCTTTTTTGTATCGCTGTATTCACAATTGCTGCATTTTATGGCGCTGGATTTATGTGGGGATCACACACGAACCTTGCCATCGTTGAATATTGGCGCTGGTGGGTTGTGCACCTTTGGGTCGAGGGGATATTCGAAATCTTCACAACAACAGCCGTTGCATTCTTGTTTGTTAATTTGGGGCTTCTTGATCGTCACAAAGCGACCAAATCGGTCTTGTTGGCGACGTCTCTTTATTCCTTTGGGGGGATTATCGGGATTTTTCATCACCTCTATTTCACAGCGACACCACAAACAGTCATCGTTTTGGGAGGCATATTTAGCGCCCTAGAGGTCGTCCCCCTAACGTTAATGGGATTCGAAGCGTACCATAATTATGAAATCAGTAAATCCGCCCCTTGGGTTGCAATCTATAAGTGGCCCATTTATTTCTTCATTTCCGTAAGCTTTTGGAATCTGGTTGGCGCAGGCTTGTTTGGATTTATGATCAATATGCCATCAGCGCTTTATCACCTTCAGGGTTTAAATACGACACCCCTGCATGGACACGCAGCCCTTTATGGTGTTTACGGTAATTTGTCGATTGGCCTGCTTCTTTTCTGCATGAATTCGTTCATCAAAAAAGACGTTATTGCCCGTGATGAAAAATTGGTCTCGTGGACTTTTTGGCTTTTGAATATTGGTATTGCTGGTATGTGTTTCTTGAGTCTGCTGCCCGTTGGTTTGTATCAAGCCTGGACAAGCATCACGCATGACATGTGGTATGCCCGGTCCGAACACTTTACCGCGCAGCCCATTGTTCATGCATTTATTTGGATGCGTGCCTTTGGTGATACGCTGTTTGGATTTGGTGCACTTGGTTTGGTTGCCATCGTTTTGAAAAAGATGTGCTTAAAAAAGGATCAAAAGCAGTATCCAAGCTTGGCGTAAGGGGGCTGAGATCTTTTTAGGGGGGCTTTGTTAACGATTTTTTAAGACCTTATGATCTATTCTGGATATCAGAGGCCTCATCCATGGGGATATTGTATTCAAACTAGAAAGTTTAAAAAATGTTAAAAATAGCATCATTATTGATTTTATTCATTGCGGGCAGCATGAATCAGGGCATCGCAGGAGCGAAGGACGGCCCCTGGGAGACTTGTTCGCTAGGCTGCTCAAAAAGCAGTTGCAAAGAATTCGACGAGGCAAAACGATGCAATGAAGTTTGTTCGGCTAAGCAAATTCCAAATTGTCGTGCCGCTTACTGGGCAAATTGCACAAAAAAGGACGGAGAATATTGTGACACATCAGGGAAAGCCCGCTTGTGCCATAAGATTGGGATTGAGGATAAGAAATCAGAGGGCGATATAAATCCATGCCTTCAGAATTTTTGCTCGACACAATGCACAAAGGAGGGTTATTGCAGCAAGGACACAAATGGATTGGCTTGTCAGGGTTTATGTAAAACAATACTAACAGAAGACGAAATCAAACCTTGTCTTATGGATTATTGCAAGGAAAACTGTAATGGGATTGGATCTGCTTGTTCGGGTGATAAACACAAGAAAAGTTGTAATACGATATGCGCGGATTTAACACCAGACGAAAACGAAAAATGCCAAGCGCAAACTCATTCTAAGCATCGTTGAGGGCTGCTTTTGTTATCGATCATCAGTAACTAAATTTATACCATTTTCAATAAATCTTCATGAGTTCTGGATTGCTCGATGGGCTGTGCCCTGCACGCCGCGACGTCATGGCGAACGAACGGAGTGAGTGTGGCCATCCAGGAAACTCACACCGGTCATTTATTGAAAATGGTATTATCCGCTGAATTCATCAAACGCCGCCAGGGCATCCGCTGCATACATCAACGATGGGCCGCCACCCATGTAAATGGCCATCGCCAGAACCTCAGTCAGTTCTGCGCGGGATGCACCAAGCTTAACCAGCGTTTGGGCATGAAAGCCAATGCATCCATCACAGCGGGCTGCCACACCCAATGCAATCGCAATCAGTTCCTTTGTTTTTTTATCCAGCGCGCCATCTTTTGTGGATGCCTGGGCCAACGCGCTAAATCCAGCCATAGCATCCGGGATTTCCTTGCGTAATTTGGCCAGGGATGCGGAAATATCCTTGGTGATTTCTTTGTACTGCTTTGTCATAAATTTCTTTCTTTTGTCAGGGGGTGATGGGTGGTTACCATATCCAGTATAGTATCCGGAATCACGTGAGTATAGATCTGTGTTGTTGCAATGTCAGCATGCCCCAATAATTTTTGGATCACCAATAAATCGGCCCCTCCGCGTAGCATGTGTGTTGCAAAGGCGTGCCTTAAGATGTGCGGGGAAAACGTGTCCGGATCTAGATTCGCCACCAGAGCACGCTGTTTTAATAATTGCCCGAACCTTTGTCGTGTTAAGTGCCCGTCTTTGCTGGATGATGGAAAAAGCCAGCTTTGGGCCCTTAGATTCTTTTTGGTGACAAATTGCTCCCTGATCGCTAGATAATTTTGCAAGGCAATGACCGCCGGTGGATTGAGCGGAACCAAACGTTCCTTACCCCCCTTGCCCAACACATGAACCATATTTTGCAGGGTTTTTCGATCCCGATCAACCATCAGGCTTCTAAGCGGCAAACCAACAAGCTCACTCACCCTAAGGCCGCTTGCGTAAAGCGTTTCCAAAAGGGCGGCCATTCGAACCCCCTCGACAGTTTCATCCTGATAGACCGACTGCAACAAGATTTCAATCTGTACCTCTGTTACCGTTTTTGGCAATGGGCGTTTTATTTTTGTTGCCGATAATTGGGATGTGGGATTACTTGCGCACAAACCATCCTCTGCCAGAAAGCCATAAAATTGCTTTAGGCTGGAAACGCGTCGCGCAAGCGTGGTTGTTTTAAATCCTTTTTTCTGGAGGGTTTCCAGATACGCCAGCATCGTATCGTTGGTGGCGGTTAGCGGAGATTGTTTTTCTAAAAAACCAAAATAATCCTGAATATCAGCTTTATAGGATGAAAGGGTGTTGCTTGACGCCCCTTTTTCGGCTGCCATGCCTTCTAGAAACCGCTCAACAAGGTTATGAGGGTGAACATTGGGAACTGTCACTTTGGTAATGTCACTTTGGCAGCTGACTATCCGGAACTTCTTTTTCAACTGTTAGCGGGACAACGGAAACGCCAACCCCGCCCAGAAAAACAATGGCCGCAACAGCACATGATACCAAAACAATCCATATAGATTTAAGCAACATACTATATATCCTTAATTCTTTAATCCATTAACCCATGTGGCGGGGGTGGTTGTATCAAAAAGTGTCGGGGCCTGACCTGCGACAGACGATAAAAGCGGAACAAGCCAATCATGGTCTTCTGATCGAAAGTTGGACAAAACATAGGCAGATACGGCATCTTTATGGCCAGGATGACCAATTCCAATGCGCAGTCGCCAGTAATCCTTGCCAACAGCCTGGTCAATACTAACCAACCCATTGTGGCCGCCACTGCTGCCACCGATCTTTAATTTTACCTGACCGGGATTCAAATCCAGATCGTCATGAACGACGTATACAGAACTCAAGGGCAGCTTATAGAACTTAATTAACGGCCCTACAGCTTGCCCCGATAAATTCATATAGGTAAGTGGTTTGCACAAAATAACCCTGTGCGGACCAATTTTACCCTCGGTTACAAGGGCGTTGAACTTGGTGCGAAACGGCGGAAAGTCGTAACTTTCCGCAATCGTGTCCACAACCATAAATCCAACATTGTGCCGATTCAGGGCATATTGCGCGCCGGGATTACCCAGCCCAACAAAAACAAACATGATACCAGCGTTATTTCGCGGCTGCTTCTTCGCCAAATCCACTTGGGGCAACGATTGTCGCCAATACATCATCACGATCAGCATGCGCTGCCTTTGTTCCCGCTGGCAATGTAATAGAGCTTAAATGAATGCCTCGGCCCATTTCGGCACCAGCCAGGTCAATCACCAAATTTTCTGGAATCGCCTGAGGGGAACAAATCATTTCCAATGAATGGACAACGATGTTCAGAACACCGCCAAGCTTGAGGCCGGGCGCTTTGTCTTCATTCGCAAAAGTAATTGGAACAAAAACATGAACCTTTGCGTTTGCCCCAAGTCTTTGAAAATCGACATGAAGGGGGAAATCTGTCACAGGGTGAAGCTGTACAAATTTTGGGATAACCTGTTCACTGTTTCCATTAACGGATAAGTTAATCACCCTGTTAAAGAACGCTAATGTCTGGCATTCCAACGCTAATGTTTTATAGTCCACAGAAATCATTTGTGGTTCTTTGTTGTCTCCGTAAACGATCCCGGGAACCTTACCATCACGACGCAAAGAACGCGCCACTCCCGTTCCACTGTCGGACCTTGCTTCTGCTTGCATCATTCCACTGGCGCTCATATCTTCGGACTCCTACTCAAAAAAAATGTATGTTACTACCTTACATACACGATTACGAAGATTTTTTCAAACAATACAGTTGTTTCTGATTGTAATTTTATAACGTAGTCCGAGTTCGACGTAAGGGCAGCATCAAAACAAGATCCCGCCTTAGTTTTCCTCCGGCTTGACCGGGGAAACCTATAGGTTGCCCCAGCTGATAAAGATCATTTTCATTCTCTGGACCCTATGGGTCAAGCCATAGGAAAACTTGCTTTTGTCTGAGTTTTATTGACTTGTTGCATCGAACTGGGGTTAACGTAGCCATCCGAAAAATCTGCGTCTTACTTCTGCGCCCCATAAATACCCTTCAGTTGGTCCGCCATAAAGGCAACAGCCCCTTCGGCTTCTGGAAAAAGTCCAAAGAATTGCGCAAACGTATGAATAACCCCATGAACACTAATGCACCTGACATCGTTGCCATTTTCCCGAAGTTTCCTTGCGAATGCCTCTGTTTCCGGCTGCAATGGATCAATCTGTGCTGAAACGATAACAACTGGGGGGAAATTTTCCAGATCTGATGCCAATAATGGGGACAACAATGGATTAAAGTCGACTTCGTCCAGCCTGTTTTGCACATAGCATTTAACCAAAATATCAATTCGATCCCGGGACAAGAAATACCCCTCGTCATACACAAATTCATCCCCCCTGATCCGAAGGTCAAGCGCCGGATAAATCAACAACAATCCCAATGGATGAATGGCCTGTTTGCGTTGACGAAGGGCCATCACTAGGGCCGTTACCAAATTTCCACCACCGCTGTCACCGGCCACAAAGATTTGATTCGGCTTTATTTGCAAGGTTTTATGATTCTCAATACACCAGTCATACGCCGACAAAACATCGTTCAGTCCACATGGAAAAGGATTCTCTGGTGCCAAACGGTAATCGACAGCCAAAACGTTATAGCCGGTCTTTTGACACAGATGCCGACATAAATTATCGTGGGTTTCAAGATCACCACGGGACCACCCGCCCCCATGAACAAAGAAAATCAGCGGTGTTTCAGGGGTACCATTTTGGTACAGTCTGACCGGTATGGCGTGGTCGGATTCTTGTTCTTTTAATGGATTCGAAGAAGGCACAGTAAATGTTTCAACATTTCTCAGGGGGATAACTTCTCCCTGCCATTTCTGTGATATTTCGGCATAAGACGAACGCCCAAAATCCAGGAACTCCTGGGGGGTTTTATCCCCCTCCTGGCAGAATTTTATGGCAACATCATTTGTATATTTAATAAGGATGCGCGAACCTTCGGTAATGTCGCGATCGTTTTCACCGGTTTTATTGATCACAGGAACTGTCATATTAATCTCTCTCTGATTGTGTAGCTTCTATACTATAGACTATACAATCAAATCATAAATAAATCGTTAACGGGTTCACTTTATTTGTGGTGACCAACCCCAATTCATAACATTTGTCCCAATTTCGGGATCCACCTTGGGATGGGCCACTTTATCCACCCAATATGCCCAACGAATGTTGTTGTCATACATCAAGGGAATCTGGTACATGCTGTACATCACATATCGATCCAGGGCATGCACTGCGGCAGCCTGCGTTTCCTGATCAGTTGCCTGCGTCACATTCTTTGCCAATTCCTCGGCAATTGGATCTTTCATTCCGATGTGATTACTGCTTCCCTTGACATCAGCAACTTTAACACCAAAGTAATAGGGTTGTTCGTTGCCGGGCGATAATGAATTCGCCCACGCGTGAATCATCATGTCAAAATCACGATCAATCACGCGATTTTCATACTGAACCGCATCCATCATCCTGACAGACAAATTGATCCCGAGTTTTTTAAGACTTTCGCGATAGGCAAGAACGATTTTTTCCAACAGAGGGTCTTTGATCATGAATTCGAACGTCATGATTTGACCTTTGTCATTGACGCGCTTTCCATTTTTTATTGTCCAACCTGCTTCCTTTAACAATCGATCAGCCTCTGCCAAGTTTGCGCGCTGATCCCCATTGCCATCGGTCCTTGCAGGTGAAAATTCTTTTTCCAGCATCGTTTTGAAAAAACCTGGCTCAATCCGGGAGGCATATTTTTGTAAAATTTCCTTTTCCTTACCAACAGCTGGTCCATGATGCGCCAAAAACGTATTAGCAAAAAGACTGTTCGGGCATTTCATTGTTCCATAAAATACCATTTTGTTGAGCGTATCAAAATCCAACGCCAACCCTAATGCTTGCCGAATTCGACTATCAGAAAAAACTGGCCGACGCATGTTAAAAATAATCGTCTTGACGGGAACAGGCCGACGATGTGAATCATTAACCTTTTCGACGCGTCCATCCTTGACGGCAGCAAAATTATAACCCGTTTGCCATTGGTTGGGGTTGGTTTCAAAATAAGCGTCAAATTCACCGGCCGTAAAGGCCTGGAACTGAGATTGCGCATTTTTAAAGTAGTCAATTCGAATTGTGTCGAAATTGTATTGCCCCTTATTAACCGGCAAATCCTTTGCCCAATAATTGGGATCCCGCTGATACGTTATCGAACGCCCCTGATCAACGGCCCCAACCCTATAAGGACCGCTGCCCATAATAACAGTCAGGCCACTATTAGCAAAATCGACCGTTGATAATTGTGCTTTCGATAAAACATACAACATGGATAGTCCCAATGGCAGCTCGGGATCATACTGCCCACTATCATTTGGTTTGAAACTTATTTTTATGGTGGTCGGATTGATGATTTCCATTTTATCAATGCGGGAATAATGCTGACGGTATCGGGGCCATCCCTTGTCCCGCAACAATTCAATCGTAAAGCGAACATCCTCTGCTGTAACCGGGGATCCATCATGGAACCGTGCATTTGGATTCAGATAAAATGTAATGGATGAATTGTTGGGGGCAAGCTCCACACCCTCCGCCAACAAACCGTATAATGTAAAGGGCTCGCCAACCGCCCGCACCATGAGCGTTTCATGGGTTATAAGGACCCCCTGAGCAGCAATACCCATAACAATAAAATTATTAATACTGTCAAACCCACCAACTGTCCCCAAACGAAGGGTTCCGCCCTTTGGCGCATCAGGGTTCACATGATTAAAATGCGCAAAATTATCCGGATAAAGCGGCTTGCCAAATCGCGACAATGATCGAACAGCTGTGGCTGGCAAGGCAATTGTTTTTTTGATTGGAATATTCTTAGGTTCAGGGACGGCAACTAAAGGCGCTGTTTGCACCTTTGTGGACGGAACGTCAGACTTAAATGCCCCTTTATTGATCGTATAAGTAATCACCGTCAACAAACTCAGTGCAAGAATTATCATAGGTCCAAATTTTTTCATTTCTGGGGCACCCTTTATTTTAATTGTTGGACTGAGTTCGATATAACAAGCCAATAAAACCCGGACAAGGAAGTCTCCCTATGGCTTGACCATAGGGTCCAGAGAAGGAAATCGATCCTTATCGGCTGGATCCTCCGGTCAAGCCGGAGGAAGACTAGGGTGAGTCCTGTTGATACCGCTCTTATCTCGAACTCAGATTTGTCATTCTCTTGTGAGTCTTTTTACCATGGAGGCCATAGGATTAACAGAAAAAATAATACCATCCTCAATTTGATAAAAACATGTCACAGAAATCTCTCTCAAAAAGGAATCATCATGAGAGATTACAATCAACGCCCCCGAATACTCTTTCAATACCTGAATAATGTGGTCACGGGTTTCAAGATCCAGATTGTTGGTGACTTCGTCCAGAATCAAAAGCTTTGGCGTTTTTGCTGCTATTTGCGCCAGGGAAAGACGGGCTTTCTCGCCCCCTGATAATTGTGCCACAGAACAATTCACCTCCTCATTTTTGCGAAACAAAAAATCGTTCAAATGCGACCTGATTTCAGCATGGGACCATAACGGCACCAAATCAACAATCGATTCAATCACGGTTTTTTCCAATGACAACGTGCCATAATGCTGATCAAGATAACCAATATCCTCTGGTTTTGGGGTAGTCCAATTGCCTTGCCGTGTGATGCATGGATCCCCCAGAATCCCCTTAATCAGCGTCGATTTTCCGCTGGCATTGTCGCCCATTAGTACTATGCGATCTCGCGAATTCAATTCCAGGTTGATTTTAGAAAGCAGGGCTTTATCGTACCCAACGCTTGCGTCCACAATGGAAACAAGGGTTCGATCCTTAATATCCGCGGCATCAATGGAAAATTTTGGCTTGATAATTTCGGGTAAACGCAATTCCGACAACCGGTCGGATAGATGCTGTTTTTTACCCTGAATTTCGCATTTTTTACGACTGTCTGTGGATTCCGCCTGTCTTTCCTTGTCCCCGGCAACGACGGTCGGCCAATGGTTTTGCGCACGCTTTTTTTCGCCACTGATTTTGCTTTTCTTTGCGCGTTCTTGTTCCTTCATTAAGGCATGATGCATTTCGGTCCGTGATCGATTCAGTCCGGATACTTCTTTTTCGATGGAGGCACGTTTGCGGTTGATTTCTTGCCTGTAATCATCGTACCGACCTGGAAAAATATGAACACGCTCATTATCGATGTGCCACAGCGTATCTATGCAAGTTCGCAATAAATCCTCATCATGGGTGACAACAATCAGCGTTCCGGAATACGCCGCCATCATTCGCATCAATGATTTTCGGTGGCGCGTATCCAGATGATTGGTTGGCTCGTCCAGCAGCAAAATCGTGGGCTGTTGGACAAGCGCGTGAGTCAAGGCTTTATTAAGGCGCTGCCCACCGCTTAGAGTATCGTGATCGATAATGATTTGGGGCACATATCCAACAACGGCGGTGGGCGAAAGGGTGATCTCCCCATCCGTTGGCTTAACGGCCCCCTGCATCATTTGAAGCAAGGTGGATTTTCCACTGCCGTTCCGACCGATAATGCCAATGCGACTGCCGGGCTGGACATGCGTGGTAAAATTTTCGAAACAAATTTTGTGGGGGAATGACAGACTAACGTTTTTGAAATTGATTGCGGGCATAGAAAATTCTCTCAATACATCAAAGGACTTTTTTGATGAGGCTGCAATTTTATCAATTCGCAGCTAAAGCCCGTTTGGTGGGGCTTATTGAGGGATTATTTTCATGATACGTACGATCCTTATATTCGTTCGCAGAACGAAGCCTGGCGGAGAGAGAGGGATTCGAACCCTCGATACGGTTCCCCGTATACACACTTTCCAGGCGTGCGCCTTCAACCGCTCGGCCACCTCTCCCTGTTATGACTCACCTTAATATAACTCAAGCTTGCAAACAAGAACTCTGTTCACTTTTTTTCAAAGGAATCCGATTTAACAATGGAATTAGCGGGCTTGATCGACCGCAGCGTTTGGGCTCACCATGGATATCTCACCATTTTCCTGTATCAAAAGACCACCGGGCAAGCAAACGGGCCATTCAAAATCATCAGAAAGCGGATTAATATTAAACTGCGCCCTGATAATATCAAAAGCTTTAAAAAGCCGATCATTCTGTGCTCGCCGGCACTCAATCAATCTTGCGTATACATCGTTCGGGTTTTTTCGACTGTATTCAGAAAACGCACGCATCGGTGGGCATGGCAAGAAACAAGGATCAACGGATTCCATATCTTCCGCCCTCAAATCATTCATATCTTTTATAAAATTAATAGCGCTCGGATTTGCTGTCGCGGCCCTCTGTTTTGCAAAAGAAACAATTTCATCCGCATGGTGCACAGCAAACTCGCGAATTGGCCCGACCATCTCCTTTTCTGCCACCTCAAGGCGAACTCTTTCTCGCAATGAATTTTGGATTTTCACGATAGAGGACTGCTGGACTGACCCAAGGATTCTTGGGGACTGCATATCGCATTGATTGGATTCAGCATATTGATCAAACTCAGAACCGATAACACTGACGTTGCTTAATGCAACAAACGCAATAGCACCTAAAAATATAGAGTTGAGCATGAATTTTTCCTTAAACTAATCGCAACTGACACGCGAAGTGTTACTATTTTTTATACAATAAAATTGTTAATTTTTTATTAATGCGTACCACCAGGCACAAAAACTGGACAAAAACTTCAATCCCCTCATTTTTCAAAATTTTTTTTGCTCAAGTACAGATTATCAATTATTATGCTTGACTGAAAAAACATAGTAAAGAATTTGCCCTATTCGGCGCAATTAACTTTGCGATTGTAAAAAAAATGCTAAATTTGACAAACACTCATAAAGTGGTATATGGTGGTTTTGTTAGTTTTTTTTAGGAGGAAAATTTTTGTTTATCCAGACCGAAGAAACACCAAACCCAAACAGCCTTAAGTTTATTCCGGGCAGGGAGGTTTTGGGAAATCGCGACACCGTTTTCTTTTTGAAAACAGATTCGTGTGATCATTCGCCCTTTGTCAGAAAACTTTTCGGCATTGACGGGATCGACAGTATTTTGCTGGGGCAAGATTTTATCACTATCAGCAAGAATCCCGATAAGGATTGGTATGATTTAAAGCCAGCCATACTGGGAACGATGCTCGAGCTATTTGTTAATAATCTTGATATCATCATCGACAAGAAACCAACCGAAACGATAGATGGGTCCGCCCCCGAAGAAGATTCTATCATCCAACAAATCCAAGAATTATTAGAAACGCGCGTCCGTCCAGCCGTGGCGCAGGATGGTGGGGATATCGTATTTGATTCCTTTAAGGACGGTATCGTTTATGTAAAAATGCAAGGGGCCTGCTCAGGATGCCCAAGCTCAACAGCAACATTAAAAGCCGGGATAGAAAACATGCTTCGTTACTATATCCCAGAAGTTATGGAGGTACAGCAAGTTGATTATTCAAAATAATACAAAGACCAAGGACAAAGCTGTTTGTCGTTTTCTTGTTGGTTTTTTGCTATGTCTGCCGGTCCTGACGTCTCAATCGTTTGGGGCTGTTCGTTCAATACCGAGGATCAAGACAGGCCCTAAACTGGGGGCACAAAAAAGCTGCCATCTTAGCGCCGCGGAGCCATCTCTTCGTACTTCTACAAATTGTCAGGCCATTATCGAACACTTCGAAAAACAATATGGCATACCCGACAAGCTTTTAACCGCGATTGCTTCTGTGGAATCAAAAAAATCCCCTTGGGCCGTTAATGCCCAATGCCGATCTCATTTTTTCTCGAAAAAAGAAGACGCCGTCAGCCATATAAAGAAATTGCAATCACAGGGCGTGAAAAATATCAATGTGGGATGTATGCAAATTAATTTGCCCTCGCATGGGAAAAAGTTCAAATCGATTGATGAGGCTGTAACGCCATTTCAGAATATATCCTATGCGGCCAAGCTGGTTCGTCACCTGTACGACCACCATGGTTCCTGGGAAAAAGCTGTGAAATATTATCATTCTGACTCCCCCCATCATAATGTTTCTTACAAAAAACGTGTTTTTTCTGTGTGGGAAAAACATAAACAGAGATCAGCTGCCCCTTTGCCAGCGGCCGCTTCTTCTCATCAGGCACCGGGTCAGACTTTTTTTAGTGTAGAACCACTGGTCACACAAGCAGCAAACAATACCCCTGTATGCGCAGTTAAAAAAAATAAATTTATACGCGTTGCCTTTGGCCCTGGTGCTGGCATGAGCAAAATTCATCCAACAAAAGGGTAGACCGTGACTGATTTTTCAAACGAACATACCCTTAGGCAAATTTTTATTGATGGGCGGACCCATTATCATTGGCAATCAAAGGGGGTTTCTGATGAGCTTTTGGTAAACATTTATGACCTCATGAAGTTCGGTTCAACCAGTGCGAATTGCTGCCCGCTCCGGATTATTTTTGTTAAATCGCAAGAGGCGAAAGAAAAACTAACACCCTGCTTGGCAGCGGGCAACATTGAAAAAACCATTACAGCTCCCGTTACAGCTATATTTGGGCATGATATGGAATTTTACAAAAAGTTACCAAAACTTTTCCCCCCAGTGGATGCGCAGGCTTGGTTTGTGGGCAACAATGATCTGATTTATGCGACAGCGTTTCGTAATGCTGTTTTGCAAGCCGCTTATTTTATGATGGCAGCCAGGGGCCTTGGGCTTGATTGCGGGCCTTTGTCTGGATTCGATCACCAGAAAATTGACGATACTTTCTTTCGGGGAACGTCCATTCGTTCCAATTTCTTATGTAACCTCGGATACGGACAAACAGAAAAACTTTTACCACGCCTTCCAAAGCTAGACTTTGACGAGGCCTGCTCAATCCTCTAAATATAAAGGCGGCCAAATTTGTGAATGCAATCGATATTGGTATTGTTGTTATTGTATTGGTGTCCTCTCTTTTTGGTGCATCCAAGGGAATCACCCGGGAGTTTTTTGGCCTAATTTCCTGGGGGGGATCGGGGACAGGAACCTATTTATTGTTCCCGTTTGCTCGACAGATTGCACGCCAGCAAATCACCAATCAACTTGTCGCCGATGGCGCGGCGGTGCTGATTCTTTTCGTTGTATTTCTTATTCTTTTTAGCTTAATCAGCCATTTTTTCTCGAGCATGGTTCGAAACAGTGCCCTTGGCGGAATTGACCGGTCTCTTGGGTTTGGTTTTGGCATTGTTCGGGGCGTTGCACTTGCGTGCATTTTGGAATTACTGATGGGATGTTTTGTGCCCCGGGCAGATCAGCCAGAGCTTGTCAAAAGCAGTCGATTTTCATCCTTATTATACCAAGGAAGCGATGCTTTGTTTCAGATAATGCCCAATTATGTTCAGGAATTTATCCTCCAACAAAAGGATAAAAACAGTAATGAACAAAAAGAATCACCAGCAGAAGCAGCCCTAAGCAAGGTCACCGACAAAGCTATCCTGGCACTGATTCAGGAACCAGTGGGGAAAACGGTCGAAACATTGCCCCTTGCCCTGCCCTCGCCTCAGCATCCCTCCTCCAAGGTAAAAACGAGAGAGGAAAAAATTGTTGATACACAAAAGGCAGCAGAGGATTTAGCCAACCTAAAACCAAAGGGTATTGACAATCCCAACCCAACCACGACATATTCAAAGAAGCAAAAACAGGAGATGGATCGTCTCCTCCAACAGGAAGAAATTGATTAAGATCTTAAAGTGTGAGAGACTGAGCTACAGTTTAGAAAAAAATATGATAAACTTAATTAAAAATAAATCGTGGAGAGAAAAATGAAAATTTTAACAAAAGGATCCTTGGTGTTTGGTTTGGCAATGATAGCCAGCCAGGTATCGGCTACTGTTACAGAAAGCTCAATCATTAGCAAGGCCAATGACAGACTAGAAACCGCCGGAAACCTTATTGCTGACTCTGGCACCACCAGTGCATTTTCTATGTTACGTGGAAATTTTCCAGACAAGGACACTGAGGGGGCCCCCGATTGTGCAGCCGGAACAGCAGATTCAGGCGAAGGCATGGCTTGTATCGAAAACAATATCGTAAAGGTAGCCTCCGTTGGGACGCCTGCCCTTGGTCAATCTGTGGCAGGGCAAAAATGGTTTACAACAGCCATTAAGGAACTAGAGAAAAAACGCACAGGAACAGATGCTGAAAAAGTTGTTTTCTCCCTCAAGGATAAATCAGGCAAAGTATTTACCTATGTAGTCTGGGGAAAAAACGCACTTTTGGGCGACAGAAAAAATAATCAACCCGATCCAGAAAAGTTCATGTGTTTTATCAGGTTTGATAATGCAAAAGGCAAAGAGTCTATAAACCTAATCGGTGATGAGGCTGCAAAACCAGCCGAACAACAACCTCAAGGAAAGAAAAAAACCAAGTAATTGATTGATTAATCAACGCGTGCGTTTTAAAACCTCGGCCGCCCACAAGGGTAGCCGGGGTTTTTTTATGCACAAAAGAAAAGACTCGCATAAAATCTTAAAGGGTATATACTGACCCCAAATTCAGCCTAATCATTCTTAGGCAATTTAATCGTTTAGTATTTATGTTAAATTTTACCAATTTTTTAGTAAAACAAGAGTAACAGGGGTATAAAATGAAAAAGCATCCGAACATGCCAGATTCCAAAATCCTGTCCCATAAAAGGATGAATCGCTACAAAGAACTCGGCCTTTCGGCGCCCCAAATTGCGGAAAAAGAAAAACAACGATGCCTAAGGCTGATTTTAATTGGAAATTTTCTTGAGTATTATGATCTCAGCTTGTTTATTTCCCTTCTTTTTGTTTTAAACCCAATTTTTCTACCAGAGGGAAACGAGTCTGTTGCAATCCTGGGAAAAGTGTTTATGTTTTGTGCGGCCTATTTCATGCGGCCAGTTGGTGCTCTATTTTGGGGATGGATCGGGGACCGTTACGGACGCGTTCATGTATTGACAAACACAATGATTTTGATGGGTATTGCATCAATGGCCATTACAGCAATCCCATCCTATCAGTCGATCGGTATTTGGTCGTCGATCTTGGTTATTCTTTGTCGGTTTCTTCAGGGATTCGCGGCCGGCGGGGAGGTTCAAGCAGCCTTCATTTATTTTGCCGAGTCATCAACAATACCCAAGGCCTATTTTAGGGACGGTTTAATCTCATCAACCACCTGCATTGGCTTCCTTTTTGCCTCTCTTGCTTCATCGGTATGTCTTTATTTTTTCCCTGAAAAAGGATGGATGATCCCCTTCTGGCTCGGAAGTTGTCTTGCTTTCTTTGGAACATGGGCACGCCAAACACTTAAAGAAACGCCAGAATTCATTGCCGCTATACATTTAACGCCGGCCTCTAAAAAAGAAAAAATAGTTGTAGAAAACGTTTGGCAGCTTCGATTCATTCTATCCACCCTGTATACCCTTGTTGCTGCGGCGTCCGTTTTTGCTTTTAGTTATTGTCCAGAACAACTTTCAAAAATGGGATATTCTCCTTCTTTTATTACCGCGCAAAGCGCTGTTGTTTCAGCATTTTTTATTTTCACAGATATTCTTTGGGGGTATATAGCTTATAAAACGAACAAACCATTCACGCTTTTTAAGGCAAAGTCGATCGTTCTTCCTATCATCCTTCTTTTAGTCATATTTTTCCCACTACCCCAGAGCTTTTTGCTCATTGCCTTTCTTCAACTTTCAACATGCTTTGCAAGTGGTCCCGTTCCGCTAACTCCACTTTTTATCAAGGCCATCCCCGTAACACAACGTTGCAGAACGATGATGTTGGTGTGGTCCCTTACAAAGGCTATCATGTACTTTATTACATCTTATTTAACGTTTTGGTTGAGTGCGCGCTATGGCAAAGATTCTGTTTTGTGGCTAATTTTCTTCTTCTCATTATTGTACGTTTACGGTTCTTTCAGAACGGAAAGACTGCTAACGCGCGTCGTCGATGAATTAACCAAAAAATCCAAGAAAACGCCGAATCCAGAATCCAAAGAGAAATCGGATATCTTAACAGAAGCGTCATGAATGACTCTATTCTCTTGCTTCTTTTGGGATCTGGCCTTACCTTTATGGCGTCAACAAAAGCACCACCAATACCAGTAGCCGCTAAAGTAAAATACAATAGGAAAAATGACTCTTCATCAAATCAGCATCCGCGGGGCGCGGGAACACAATTTGAAAAATATCAATGTGGATATTCCACGCGATAAACTTGTGGTCGTCACAGGGTTAAGCGGGTCAGGGAAATCATCCCTGGCGTTCGATACCATCTATGCCGAGGGACAGCGGCGATACGTGGAAAGCTTGTCGGCTTATGCGCGTCAATTCCTTCAGCTGATGCAAAAACCGGATGTGGATTCGATCGAGGGATTAAGCCCCGCGATTTCCATTGAACAGAAAACAACGTCCAAAAACCCCCGATCAACTGTCGGCACCGTAACAGAGCTGTATGATTATTTACGTCTTTTGTTTGCCCGAATTGGCGTTCCGCATTCCCCAAAAACAGGCCTGCCGATAGAGGCCCAAACCGTCAGCCAAATGGTGGATCGAATTTTGGACATGCCAGTCGGGGCGCGCGTATTATTGCTGGCCCCCATAGTCCGAGGTCGAAAAGGCGAATACAAGCGCGAGCTCCAAGAAATCAAGAAAAAGGGATTTCAACGCGTCAAGATTGATGGAAAAATCTATGAACTGGACGAGGCGCCAGACCTCAGTAAAAACATAAAGCACGATATTGCTGTGGTCGTAGATCGCCTGGTTGTTCCCGAAATCAACGACCAAAGTGAATGGAAAATACGACTGGCGGATTCCCTAGAAACTGCGATCAAGCTGAGCGATGGTCTGATATGGCTGGAGGACGCCGATACCGCCAAAATCACAACCTTTTCCGCCAAGTTCGCCTGCCCTGTTTCGGGATTTACCCTGGATGAGATAGAACCCCGCCTTTTTTCATTCAACAGCCCCCAAGGGGCCTGCCCGCGATGTGACGGATTGGGCGTGGAAATCGTTTTTGATTCAACCCTAATTGTTCCCAATTCATCGCTAAGCCTGCGTGAGGGCGCCATTGCCCCCTGGAGTGACGATTCACAACGAAGCCAAAGAAGCGCTTATACCCGTGAATATTATATCCAGGTCCTTGATTCCATCATGCGGTACTATCAAAAATCATCAATGACCCCCTTTAATGAATTACCAGAAAAAATACAAAAAACGGTTCTTTATGGGTCGGGAACTGAAATCATCCCCATCACCTATAATGATGGCAGTCGAACGTATGTGACCCAAAAAGCATTCGAAGGGGTCATCCCGAATTTAAAACGACGTTGGCAGGAAACAGAAAGCGATTGGGTTCGAGAAGCCCTGTCCCGTTTTCAAAATGAAAGTCCGTGCTCCACATGCAATGGGCAACGCCTAAAACCAGAGGCATTGTGCGTTAAAATCAACAATACCAACATTGCAGACGTTTCTGATTTGTCCATTGCCAATGCCCTGGCGTGGTTTGACCATCTAACGTTAACCCCAAAACAACAAGAAATCGCATCCCGCATTCTAAAAGAAATCAACGATCGATTGAAATTTTTGGTGAATGTGGGATTGAATTACTTAACACTGTCCCGGTCGGCCGGAACCTTATCAGGCGGCGAAAGCCAGCGGATTCGCTTAGCATCCCAAATCGGATCGGGATTGACTGGTGTTTTATATGTGCTGGACGAACCATCCATTGGTCTCCATCAACGGGATAACGATCGGTTATTGGGTACATTGAAACATTTGCGCGACTTGGGTAACACGGTCATTGTGGTTGAACATGACGAGGATGCCATTCGCACAGCCGATTATGTGATCGATATGGGGCCGGCAGCCGGGGTCCATGGCGGGGAAATTATCGCCCAGGGAACGCCCCAGGAAATCATGGCAGCCCCAGAAAGCATCACTGGGCAATATCTAACAGGAAAACGATTCATCCCGATTCCCGAAACGCGTCGATCAAGTCGCGATGGGAAATGCCTGCAGCTGATTGGGGCAACGGCAAATAATTTGAAAAATGTGACGGTTGATTTTCCATTGGGCATAATGACATGCGTGACGGGCGTGTCTGGTGGGGGAAAATCATCGCTTGTTATTGAAACGCTTTATAAAGCCTTGGCCCGTATTTTTAGTAATAGCCGCGACCACCCAGGGGCACACAAAAAGCTGCATGGGGTTGAATATATCGACAAGGTTATCGACATTGATCAGTCCCCTATTGGGCGAACGCCACGATCCAACCCCGCAACCTATATTGGATGCTTCACACCCATTCGCGAATGGTTCGCGGGCTTGCCCGAATCAAAAACCCGTGGATATGGCCCCGGGCGATTTTCATTTAACGTCAAGGGTGGCCGTTGCGAAGCCTGCCAGGGGGACGGCCTGATCAAAATTGAAATGCATTTCCTGCCCGATGTTTATGTCCAATGTGACCAATGTCATGGTAAGCGGTACAATCGTGAGACGCTGGATATTCATTTCAAGGGCAAAACGATTGCTGACGTTTTGGATATGACCGTGGATGAATCGGTTGAGTTTTTTGAATCGCATTCTCAGGTTCGGGAAAAACTTAAAAGCCTGCAACAGGTTGGGTTGGGGTATTTGCATGTGGGACAACAAGCAACAACTTTGTCTGGCGGAGAAGCCCAGCGCGTTAAACTCGCCAAAGAACTGTCCCGTCGGGCCACAGGGCGCACCCTGTATATTTTGGATGAACCCACAACAGGATTGCATTTCGAGGATTTGCGCAAACTTTTAGAAGTTCTGCATGCCCTGACTGACCAGGGAAACACGATCATTGTGATCGAACACAACCTAGAAGTCATTAAAACTGCCGACTGGGTCATTGATATAGGACCAGAGGGTGGCGCCGGCGGCGGCCAAATCATGGGCGTTGGAACGCCAGAGGATATCGCCAAGATTCCCGGAAGTTACACCGGGCAGTACCTGGAGCCGTATTTGCGACGAAGAACCCTATAGGGAAAGACTCTGACGGCACCAAAGGGCCTCCGCAATGTGATGGCAGCAAACGGTTGGAGTTTCGTCAATATCAGAGTAATTAACCTCAGCTCGACGTAAGAAAAACCGGAAATGTCCAAATTATCCAGGACAACCCTGGATTGCTTCATCTCTTACGTTCCTCGCAACGACGTCTTTGCGCGGAGGGCGAAGCCCGACAAAGCAATCCAGACCTTAAAACACCAGTCTTGATAAGGCTTCTTGGGGATTCTTACGTCGAACTGGGGGTTAATTATCCTTGAAAAACCCTGTGCATACGTCGATATCCACGGGCAGATAAGCGCATTTTATCGATCACTACCGCCCCCCCAAAACGGGGCAATGGACCTGCTTGTTTATTGAGGATTTGGGGGAATTAACTTTGCAGCGATCCTTGTGATGTGGGGCGAATCAGGCGACATATGGTTTTGCACAACTTCATAGGCCTGCTTGATATAATCTGCGGCTTTATTTTTATACTCTTGCGCACGTTGATGATCGCCTGTTTTTGTGGCATTTTCCGATTTTTTGACGTAAAGATCGCATAGGTTTTCAAGGGCCATATATCTTTTGGGTTGTCCAAGCGCAGTGAGCTTATCCACTGATTGTTGAAAATATTCTTCTGCTTTATCGTACTCTTCTTGGCAGAAATAGATCATCCCTTGTGCTTTTGTGACCATGGCGATGTCATAATCCCTCTTTAACTGAAGCGAATTGTAAAAAATTAGACTTTTTTCGCAATAGCCATAGGCCTGTCCGTAATCTTTCATTTCGATATACAATTCACCAAGATACCAAAGGGCACGCGCAATACCATAACGTGTTTCAGCATTCAAACTATGTATTCTAAGACTATCTTGAAGAGCCGCCTCTGCTTCTTTATATTGACCTATATAACGATAAAGATTTCCCAAGTGCGCCAGCGACCAACCGACATAAATATGATTTTTTGAGTATACTTTTTTATGGTTCTCTAGGCTTTGCTTAAGAACAATCTTAGCATTTTTGTAATCACCGATATCTGTATAAAGGATCCCCAAGTCCCCCTGAATTCGTGCGATACGCGCATAATTCTTCGATGTTTTTTGTTGATAAAGCACCAAACCTTCTTCAAACATTTTTACAGCATTGGCATAGTCACTGATGTTTCTATAAGCGTTTCCAAGATTGCCTAAAACCCTAATGCGTCCAGAAAGATCATCAGGGTAATATTGATTATAGATCAACAAACCTTTTTCCAATAATTCTATGGATTCTTTGTTCTGATTAGTAATTCTATATACGTTTCCAAGATGTGTTAGGATTTTTGCTACATAAATATGGTTTTCAGGAAAATGTTTTTTATAAATACTCAAGCTTTTTTCGTATAATATAATAGATTCCTTATAATATCCTGTCTCTGCATGAACCCCTCCCAAGACAAACAAATTCCATGCAATCCGTTCAAAATTCCGATCGTAATCCCGGCTCAACAGAACGAAACTTTCATCCAGGACCTGTTTCGATTTTTTATAATCCGACATATAGTAATATACAGCACCCAGCTGACTCAAAAAGGTTCCCCGGATCGTATCCGACAGCATAGGCGTGTGATTAACCAATACCTCCAAATGACCAATGGCGGTTTTCATTTTTTGAACATCTTCTGTGTCGAGAACTTTCTTCATATAGCCTTCCAACGCATCGGCAATGGATTGAATCATCGCTGTTTTGCGTTCTGGAGATAACTTTTGAATAAGGTGACTAAAACAAATCGCCTGCATGCTTCGATGAAGGGAAATCAATTGTAGTGCATCCGGATCATTTTGATCATGTCGTAGCGACAGATTTTCTGATGATAGGCTTGTCATCAATGAATAGTTTTTAAGGATTTTCATGAACGCGTCGACAGTTTCTTTGTCTTTGTAATTCAACAAAAAATCAATGGGAATATTTTGGGAATCCACCAGGCACAATAAAAACAGCATATCTTCGAAATCGGGTTTGCTGCAGATCAATCGATCAATCACAGAAACAATCACGCCGTATCGTGTTTTCATATAATGGCCTGTTTCCTGCATCAGATGCTCTTGGGCCTTCTCAAAATCCTGACTATGACGTTTAGCTTCTTTTAAATAATCTTCATACGAAATACCTGTATTTTTAATGTAATGCGCGGCGGTTGAAACATCCAGCGGAAACAACGGAATGTGTTTTAGAAAATTATCAACTTCAGCAAAGCGTTCAGGAGTTAAATCGGTATGCGGATATCCAAAAAGAATGCGCGTAAACAAGGTGTGAGCTTCTTGTTGTGTTAAGGAATCCAGATGAATGACGTTTTCGGGATTCACAAGACTGGATTTTTCAAAAGCCACATCCCGGGTCGTGATAATCACTTTACCTGACCCCCAGGTCGCTTCATTATCGGGAAAGAAATCTTTAACCTCTGACAGGGTATTCACATTATCAAAAATCAAAAGCCAGCCTTTTTCATTTTTGAGATATTTTTTGACAAATGCCAAAAGTTTATTTTCTTTTTCTTCTTGCTTTTTCAACTCATTGATGGATTCTAATTCTCCCTTTTCTTCTTGTGTCTTCGCCAAAGCAAAAGCCAAATCCATAAAGGATCGAATTAATTGTTCATGGGTTTCCGCATTGATTTCCCATGCAACAGATGACTTATCCGATCGCCCAAATTCACGGGCCAATGTTGTCTTGCCAACACCCCCCATGCCAACAATACCAACTAAAGCAACGGCATTGATTTTGTCTTTTCCAGCCAGCTTTTGTTCAATTTGCACAGAAAGCTGCGGTCGTTCCAGAAAATAGCCCTTGACGGGATTGATCACATTTGTTTTCTGGGAATCTGTTTTTAAAAAACCAGAATTTGCATAAATCACAAAGCTCCCTATGCTCATGACGATCAGACCCACAACGGCCAATCTTATTGGGATTTTTTTTTGCTACGGGGTAATCTTCTTTTTTTAAGCTATCGCTTAACAGTTCCACTGAATCACGCATTTATATCACTACAATAGGAATCACCATGCCGATATAAACACATACAATTCGAAAAATTTCAAGATGTTTTTTACAATGAAAGACTCTGACGGTACCGAAGGGCCTCCGCAATGTGATGGCGGCAAACGCTAGGGCTGTCATCCAGATCGGCAATCGTCCGCGAAACCCTAAGGATGCGATGATACCCACGGGCAGACAGGCGCATTTTATCGATCGCGGTTGACAAAAGCTGCCGACCGTCCGATTCCAACACAACCACGTCCTCGAGCTGTTCACCATCAATCACGGCATTCAGGATCGTCAGCCCCTTTGGATGTGTGGATCGCTTTTTCTGAAGATCCCGCGCATGGGCAACGCGCAACGCCACATCATGACTGGATTCGCCATCGCTTTCCTCCAATAACTGTGTTGCCTTGACTTCCTGCACAGACACAACCAAATCGAAACGATCCATCAGGGGGCCTGATATTTTCCCTTGATAATCGCCAGCACACCGCGGAACCTTATGACATTGACGATCAGCATCCCCGAAATATCCGCATCGACACGGATTCATGGCCGCAATCAATTGGATTCTTGCTGGATAGGTCACGTGATTATTGGCACGGGCCACAACAATTTGACCGGTCTCCAGGGGCTGTCGTAACGATTCCAACGTGGCCCTGGCAAATTCGGGAAATTCATCCAAAAACAAAACACCATTGTGCGCCAGGGAAATTTCACCCGGCTTTGTGCGCGCCCCGCCCCCAACCAAGGCAACCAACGACGATGAATGATGGGGATCCCGAAAGGGGCGTTCGGTGATCAACCCCTCCTCTGGCAATAATCCAGCCAGACTATGAATCATGGTGGTTTCCAGCGCCTCCATGGGTTCAAACGGCGGCAATATACCCGGCAATCGTCGCGCCAGCATTGATTTACCAGAACCCGGTGGACCAATCATCAAAAGATTATGCCCGCCTGATGCGGCAATCTCTAGTGCGCGTTTGGGGATATCTTGCCCCTTGACATCCTTCATATCCATACCGGTTTTGTTAAAGGACGGAAAGGGGGAATGTTCCGGCGGGGACAGGACCTGAATCCCCTTGAAATGATTAATAATCGACAATAAAGATGGCGCCGCCAGAATGGGCAGATCCCCGGCCCAGGCGGCTTCCCTCCCCCCACTTTGGGGACAGATTAACCCACGATTGTTAGCCGATGCATTGATGGCAGCAGGCAATATGCCAACCACCTGCGCCAATGTTCCATCAAGCCCCAATTCGCCCACGGCTGAAAATCGGGCAACATCTAATGGATCCAAGATATTCATAAATACCATCAGGCCCAAAGCAATCGGCAGGTCATAATGCGACCCTTCCTTTTGCATGTCAGCGGGCGCAAGGTTGACGGTAATTCGTTTGGATGGCAGACTAAGACCAAGGTGATGAAAACTGGCGCGGACGCGCTCCCTTGATTCGGCAACGGCTTTATCCCCTAAACCGACGACATAAAATGCCGGCAGGCCGGATGACATCTGCACCTCTACGGTGACAGAAAGCGTTTCTATCCCGTGAAATGCAACCGTCGAGACCTTACTAACCATAAAAAAACCTAGCCCAAATTCCCTACTTATAGGTTTAGGCTAGGCTTAAAACATTAAGGTTTAATTAAAAACGCTTATTTCGCAGCAGTTTTTTGTGCAGCAGCTTCGCGTTGAACGACGGCTTCTTCTTCTGATTGAGCAACGTTCACCAAAACATCGATGCTGACCTCTGGGTGTAAAACAACGCGTGCTGTATGAATTCCCAATGTTTTGATCGGAGAAATCAATTCGATTTGCAACTTGCTAACATTGTAACCAGCCTGTGACAACCCTTCGCTGATATCCCGACCCCGAACAGATCCGAACAAATGCCCAACTTCGCTGGCCTGACGCAGAACGGTAACCATCACGTTCTCCATTTTCGATCCAACGTGTGTGGCTTCTTCTTTGCGCTTTAGGTTTTGTGCCTCTAGCTCAACCTTTTGCGTATCGAAATACGTTAGATTGCTTTTTGTTGCGCGGATTGCTTTTTTCTTGGGTAACAAAAAATTACGAGCAAAGCCCGGCTTCACAGTTACAACTTGGCCCATTTGGCCTAGCTTCTCGACTCTTTCCAATAAGATGACCTGCATCCCGAAAACTCCTCAGTATAATTGATTAAGAAAATTATTTTTGCGTTAGACGCCTTGTCAGACCATAGCATGGTTCAATAAAACCTAACAGTACTATAACTAACAAGGGCCAGACAAGAACAAATGCCAACAAAATGGTTAAATTAAACCACATCGACCCTTGTTTTGTTTTTGGATAAACTAAATAGCAAATACGCAGGCCCAAAATGAATAAAGGGACACACCCCACAACCACCATTGTTTTTGCAATCACTATCAGATGCGGCATTGGCCAATACCTGCCAAGCAAAATAATCAACCCACCCCCAACAACGACCGTATCCCACACGCGTGAAAAAACAAGATCGCCTTCGGTCACAGATCTTATGGCCATTTTATGGGTCACCAGTATTTTTTCAGCAACCCAGGCATTGGCAACATTAACCGCCAAAAGGGATAGAAAGAAAAAGCTTGGGATTAAATCTATCAAATTCTCGATAAACCCCTTTTCCATGGGGAGGTTGGGGGGTATAAACTGTTCCAACTGATGTGCAACACTTTGCCGAAGATCAGCCCCACCCCAAAGATAAAAACCAAAAATAGCGACCCCCGTAACAATAAGGAATGTCCCAGCCAAATAAGACGGCATCAGACAGATAGGGTAACAAAAGGAATTTTGGTTGTCGTCAGTATCCTTTTTCTGTGTCAAAAACAAATAGGACAAGAGGGCAAATGGCACCAACGTGACGATCGCAAAAGAAATGGCAGCCGGAGGGCCCAAGATCAGTAAAAATAACAGAAAAGCCGAAGCACCAGCCGTGAATCCAGACTGAATTCCCCAGCCAAAACTCATTAGAAAAAGGGGGAGAGAGCTAAAATACCCCAAGAAAAACCCAACCAAGGGAATATAGGCAGGCCCCAAAGCCAGAAAGAGTGTGAGAAATCCCGCGAAAAACGACAGGATCAAGGGATGAACGGAACGAACAGACGAAAACATCGAATGATACCAGTGCATGTCGATTAACGTTGATTCCCGGATTACTCAATGGGCCTCGCCTAGCGCACCGCGATGTCGTCATAGCGAGTGGGCGAAGAGAGTGCGGTCATCCAGGAATCAACATCTAAAATAAAAAGGGGCCGCTTGTTACAATAGCATTCGATTAGTGTGAAATTCACATTAAAAGAACATCACCCCCGTCCTCCCGCGACTTGATCGCGGGATCCACAACGAAATACATGGGTCCCGTGGTCAAGCCACGGGATGACGGGAGGTGTTATTTGGAGAGCAGTTCACGCTATTTCATTAACCAAATGCCATTAGTCTCTTAGAACCCCAGGCCTTTAGCCATTCACGTAGGGCATCAATGCCAAAAACCGTGACCGTTTGATCGCCACGGAAAGCTCTCTCTGCTTTTTCATAGAAACGGCGCTGATGCGACTTGGCATTATTTTGCCCCGTTCTGACACGAACTTTGACAAAACGCGTACATCTTTGTAATCGATCTTCATGGCAGAGGCACCAGAAAATGGACACGTTTTACGACGACGGAAAAATTGGCGTTTCGCTTGTGGACGTTGACCGTCTGCTGCTCCGCTGCTTTCCCCGCCACGTCCGCCGGATTGATAACCGCCTGATCTTTCTGATCCGGATGATGAATTTGAATAAGTCATTATTTTATTTCCTTATTGTGACTGTTAAATTTCGGTTTCAACAACGATTTCTGTTGTTTCTTCCTCGGCATCGCCGTAGCTATGATATTGCTCCTCGCGGTAATGACGCTGCTGCATCAATGCCGACGGGTTGTTATCCAGCTCCTCGACCTTTACAGTCAAATAGCGCAAAATATTTTCATTATTTTTCATTTGCCGTTCCATTTCGGTGATCCACTTGGAATCAACAGAAATATTTAACAGGACATAATGGCCTTTTTTATTTTTTTTATTAGTATAAGCCAAGGGACGCAATCCACAAAATTCAGTCTTGGTTATATCCCCACCATTGTCTTTAATCAATGATGTGTATTGCAATGTCATCGCCTCGACCTGAGAGGATGTAACATCCTGACGCGCAATAAATACAGTTTCGTAAAAATCCACTTTTAACTCCTTACGGTTGATAACTTGTAACGAAAGCCACAGCCCATTCCATAAAATCCGGCACATTTCGATAAATGACCTTGAACAGGCAAGGAGTGCTTGTTACTAACCCCTGACTATAGACACACCCGGGTATCAAAATCAAGTGCGCTGAAAAATTTCGATAGCGTATCGTTTTCAAAAATAATCACTCAATCACTCAGGTCATGGATGGCCACACTCTCTTCGTTCGTTCGCCATGACGTCATGGCTGACGAGTAGAATCGGATGGTCCCATCGGACTTCGCCCTTCTCATGCAGGGCGTCATGGCGAACGAACGAAGGTGGGGATGGTCACGTCCGAACCCACGCCGTCATGGCGAACGAACGAAGAGAGTGTGGCCATCCAGGAAACACCAATCGATAGTTCATGAAATGGTATTGTTTGCCACTGCCACCTCCGCCGCCTCTGCCGCCTCCTCCTTTTTATCCATATACGTCTGAATCAACCCAAAGTGTGTTTGGATCAATTCATCCGGCATGGATCCAACGGATTTTCCTATTTTGGTCATATAATCAATCACTTGGTATGTCATGAAGGATATATCCTCATCAGGCGACCCCATATAGGGTTTCAAACAGTCTGTTTTGTAACATAATTCCTTGATCTTATTGATCCCAACGGGTTGCCATTTGTTGAGGATAGAGTACCAAAATAATCCATTTCCTGCACCAACAACAACCATGCTGGGGATTTGCAGTGCGCTTGGAAATTGACTAAATTCTGAGAAATTATTCGCTCTTCCCCCCATCAACAGTCCACCTAAATAATTAAAACCTCTTGTAAGCAAATTTGTCGAATGATGATTGTCATTGAAATCAACCTCTTGGGGTTTGTACCCAAAATACCAGTCATAAAGATCAGTTAAATTTTTTGTAATCAGAGTTCGATAAATAGATTTTTTAACAAATCCGTAAGCCAAACTTGCCCCAACAGAAAGTGAGGTAGTCCATTGATCGGATAGGGCTGTGTGACCAGAGAGAAGACCTTCACTGGAATCATATAATAACTTTGCCTCGACCGCCCCGATAATCAAGGAGAAAGCATGAGATACATGCCGTGCCGCTTTCCTGAGGCTTGGCTCCTCTTGATTGGGGTGGATAGGATTATGTTGACGACTGAAATACACAATGCGGTATAGGTTTTCGAGATCCTCAAAGGTGTTTTCTTGTGGGTTTATACTTTCTTGGCTTGCTCCAAAAATCCGATGATGAAAATCTTTTTTATCGGAATCGGACAAAGAATGAAAACTTGTGATCGCATTTCCAATATCCCAGGATAGTGTCGTTCTAAGTCCAGCAACGTACGCATTTTCCCATAATCTTTCATTCAGTTTTTGTTGCGCTCTGTCATAAAGCATGTCGCGATAGATGCATGTTCTTTGGTATGCAATACTGAACGTAAAAACTGCATTCAGCGCAGTATTAACAAGAGGATTAGGCAGATCCTTGAGCTGGTAATAATATTGAAGATTCTTATAGGAAGCGGGGACAACCCCAGCCATCAGGGCACTTGACACGATGCCGGCTCTTAAAAGTTTATAGGGCCACCGATTGTTTTCATCGGACGACAAACCAAGGAAGCTCCGCAAGGAAAATATATTTTTTGCAACGCTGTTTAACTGTCCAACAAAAGGTATGAATAAGATTGAATAGGAGGCCAAAGCCGTACCAGCAACAAACAGTTTTTCGGTCAGACTTCTGACGTTTGTGGGGAGACTATTTTGCAACCCCAGTAACGGTCCATAATATAGTTCCAAGGATGCACAATAACCCGCTGTGGCCCACAACGCAACTCCGCCAGCGAATGCTAAATGGCGCCATTGGTCACTAATACTCTTCTTTGTCGCATCATCCACCTCCGAAAACGCTTCCCAATACTTGGAAAATTCATCCAGCTTGTCCTGTGTGATTCCGTGCTGATCATGCAGGGCTGAAACCGATGACCGGGCAAAACCTATCCTTGTTGGTTTGGGGAGTATTTCAAGGCGGACTTCATCCACATGGGGAGGGGTGGATCCCACAGATTGTGACAGCGGCTGATCGTTACCCTGATCCACAACGGGTGATGGCGTGAACGGAACAATTTGATTAATCCTGGGGCGGTGTTGAGCCCTCGTGAAGCAATCCGTTGGCAAGCAATCCATGGCTTGGGCCAAGCTTCCCATGACTGTGCTGTTAAGGATGCCACCAACCAATAAACAGCATACGTATTTCTTGATGAACTGACCCATAATCTTTTTTCCTGACGCAG
>JAPLOP010000002.1 GCA_026400645.1 Alphaproteobacteria bacterium
AGCGCACTATAGAAGCCCCCTCAAAGCCAAAAAATGTTACAAAAAAAGGAGAAAAACAGGTAAGATTCAGGCAGCCAAAACGCCCCAAAAAACGGTAATTCTAGTTGTCGTTAGAAGGGAATTCTAGTTGTCGTTCATCACCATGCGATCGATTTTGCCAATGCCGGTGATTGATGAATATTGTTGGGCAAATACTGGTTGTTAACCAAATATTAACGACTTTGATATATGTGAATAGTGTAACGTAAATATGTTGCGCTGTTTTGCTAAAATGAAAGGATGCTTTATACGTTAAGAAAATCACATTTTTTATCATAGGAGAATATTATGGAAACCGTATATTTATCCAAGCAATTATCAAGGGCCGCCTTGTTATCGGCAACCATCCTTGCGGGGCCAGAGGAATCCTTTGCAATTCATGATATCGACGATAATGAGGATCGCCCACAGGTGGTGCCTCAGAAAGGATTCAAAATACCGCCGCCTATAATGATTCCTGAGGAGGTATTGGATAGCAATCAACCCATTAGCATGCTGTCCCATAACGCATTAAGCGTGAATCCACCGGGGAAGTCACCCAAGAAACGGTTCTCTTTTGCGCTAGTGCCGGGGCAGCATTCAAAATCTGTTGATCTGGAAGCCAGTGAGAAAAAGTGGGCACATGCTCAGGCTGATTGAGGATTCCATTTTGTCAACCCGAGCTCGACGTCAGGGCAGCATCAAAACAAGATCCCGCCGTAGTTTTCCTCCGGCTTGACCGGAGGATCCAGTTGATAAAGATCAATTTCTTTCTCTGGACCCTATGGTCAAGCCATAGGGAAACTTGCTTTTATCTGGGTTTATTGACTTTTTACGTTGAGTTGGGGTTTTGTCATTCTCGCGCTTGGTTTTAGAGCGTGGGCGAGAATGACAAAGATGGGTTTTTCGTTGCTAGGATGGGAACAGGGTGATCGGGATAAATCTTCCCATTCTTGATGGTTTTCTTGGTGTTTCCGGGAACTCCATTTTTCGCTTTGGCTTTGTTGGTGTCCTATAAAAAGATTCCTTGTCCTCTGAGTTTGCCCTTGTGCACAGCATATCTATTTCGACTGCTGCTTGTTCGCGGATCTCTGGTATCTTGCTATCCAAAAGAGGGGTGATATTCTCAGCACAAAATACATACTAAACTTTTTTTCATATCTCTCTCCATTTGATAATTTTTTAAAAAACCCAACAACGGATTCTTTTTTCTTGTATTCGTTGTTGACATACTTAAATCCCAGTTTGACGTGATGGGCGTTAAAAGCCTTACTGTGCGTGGTATTTTAAGGTCTGGATTGCTTTGTCAGGCTGCGCCCTCCGCGCAAAGACGTCGCGGCGTGCAGCGTAAGAGACGAAGCAATCCAGGATTATCCCTTAAAACACGAGGTTTTCAGGGATTTTTACGTCGAACTCAGGTTAGTAGAATAATCTACGATTCACATTTGACTCCCCTTGACATTCGTTGAATGCGTCCACAAAATCATTAGCCATATCTTGTTTCCCAGCTGCCTGAAAATAGGTGCATATATCGATGAGCTGATCAAAATTCACACGTGACATTTGCATGGGTCTGCCCATGAGGGTTTCATATAGTGAAATCGCTGAGTCGGTGTACTTGTTCATTATTGGAAATGCGCTAAAATGGATAAGCGTCCCTTGAAAGTCTCCGCTACTTATGATCCCGCTAATGCGTTCGGCTGCCTCTCGGCAAATAGCTGCCGATGCTAACAAATTTTTGCTATCTTTTTTTGCCGCAAAAACATCTGCTTCAATCTCGCGGAACGTATCCAAAAATTCTGCAGGAATAGAATTTCTGTATGCTGGCTGGACGACTGACCATTCCATATCTACATCTGCGGCAAAACCCTCTGAGAATGGTAAAAATGTGGCGCTCAGCAATAAAACTCTTAATAAATTCTTTCTCATATATCTCTCCATTCGATAGCATTTCATAAATCATCAGAAGATTTTTATTCATTTGAATCTGCTGATGGAATATATATGCATACGAATTATTAGATTACAAATATTTTTATTTGAGAAAAATTCAAATTAGATTTACTTAAAATCAGCTGCTTTTTTTATTCAAATTAAGATTTTTCTATTCTTCTTTACTGTGATGCATTTTTCTTGCTATCGTACGCTTTCTGCTATTGACGTGCGCACAACAGAAAATTTTCCTAAAAATGAAAGAATTTCACGCAAGGGCTGTTTTTTTGGACGGTTTTCGGATTATAATGGCTGTGTATCATTAAACAGAAAAAAAGAAATACCTGCCAGGAGGGGTAAAATTTATGGACACGAACCTGTTATTAATTGTTGGCTGTGCGGTGTTGGCGATCGTTTATGCCATCTATGCCAGCAGTCGCGTATTTGCGCATTCCACGGGAACCCCGCAAATGCAACAAATCGCCCTTGCCATTCAAGAAGGGGCAAATGCATTCCTCAATCGTCAGTATACAACCATTGCTATGGTGGGTGCGGTCATTGCGGTTTTGTTATTTTATTTTATGTCTAGCCTTGTGGCGCTTGGTTTTTTAATTGGCGCGGTTCTATCCGGATGTGCCGGATACGTTGGTATGAACGTATCAGTACGTGCCAACGTTAGAACGGCAGAGGCTGCCCGCACGGGACTTGCCGAGGCATTAGACGTTGCCTTTCAATCGGGTGCTGTCACTGGATTGCTTGTTGTTGGGTTGGGACTTTTGGGCGTTTCGCTTTATTATGGCTTTCTTATTTCAATACAGGTTGAGCAACGGTTATTGTTGGAATCCCTGATTGCGCTTAGCTTTGGCGCATCCTTAATTTCAATTTTTGCACGTCTTGGTGGCGGAATCTTCACAAAGGGTGCGGACGTTGGTGCCGACCTTGTTGGCAAAGTCGAAGCCGGAATCCCCGAAGATGACCCACGTAACCCAGCTGTGATTGCGGATAACGTTGGTGATAACGTTGGTGACTGCGCTGGTATGGCGGCCGATTTGTTTGAAACCTACGCCGTGACAATCGTTGCCAGCATGGTTTTGGCGGCTATTTATTTTTCGGGTTCGATGCAAAGTCTTTTCATGTTGTACCCATTGGCCATCAGCGGTGTTTGCATTATCGCAACTATCATTGGGACATTTTTTGTCAAATTGGATAAATCCCAGAATATCATGCGGGCCTTGTATAAAGGTTTGCTTGTAGCAACCTTGTTATCAGCCGTTTTGATTTATGGCGTTACCAGTTATCTGTTTCGGGATATTAGTGGATCGATTTCTGTTGGCAATATGTACTTTACGGTTACGAACATGCTTGTTTGCTGTGCGACCGGCCTTGGCGTAACGGGACTTTTGGTGTGGATTACCGAATATTACACATCCACAGCATATAACCCTGTTAGAAGCATTGCTCAAGCCTCGACAACGGGTCATGGTACGAACGTGATTCAGGGGTTGGCCGTTTCTATGGAATCAACTGCTTTACCTGTTTTGGTCATTTGCGCCGGAATCATTGTGGCGTTTTTGAATGCAGGATTGATGGGTATTTCCATTGCGGCAACAACAATGTTGGCTTTGGCTGGTATGATCGTGGCGTTGGATGCGTATGGTCCGGTAACTGATAATGCGGGCGGTATTGCCGAGATGTCCAATCTTCCAAAAGAAGTTCGTGTCGTCACAGACGCATTGGATGCTGTTGGTAACACAACAAAGGCTGTCACAAAAGGATATGCAATTGGATCTGCTGGTTTAGCGGCACTTGTTTTGTTTGCGGCCTATACCGAGGATTTAAAGCATTATTTCCCAAAATTGAACGTTCAGTTTAGTTTGCAGGATCCATACGTTGTAGTTGGTTTGTTTGTTGGTGGGTTATTACCGTATTTGTTCGCCGCCATGGGAATGAAAGCGGTTGGCCGTGCTGGTGCCGCTGTCGTTGTCGAGGTTCGTCGTCAATTCCGCGAAATCAAAGGAATCATGACAGGCGAGGGCAAGCCGGATTACAGTGCTGCCGTTGACATGCTAACAAAGGCCGCCATTAACGAGATGATTATTCCATCGTTATTGCCCGTATTGGCGCCGATTGTTATGTATTTTGTGATTAACATGATCGCTGGTCAAGCGGCTGCTTTTGCAGCACTTGGGGCCATGTTAATGGGCACGATCGTTACCGGTATATTTGTCGCGATTTCTATGACATCCGGTGGTGGTGCATGGGACAATGCGAAAAAATATATCGAAGATGGTCATTTCGGTGGCAAAGGATCGGAGGCTCACAAGGCAGCCGTGACGGGTGATACCGTTGGTGACCCTTATAAGGATACAGCCGGTCCCGCCATTAACCCGATGATCAAGATCATCAATATCGTGGCTTTGCTTTTGTTGGGTATTTTGGCCCATTAAGAAAAGTCGTCTGTGCGCCAAGATAAGTCGCACCAATCTTGCGGGTGAAAGTCCCGCTGTGGAAGGGAAAGCCAGTCCCACCACATAGCGAGTCTTGCGTCTCTCAAGGTAACGACAGAGTCGAAGCGTAGACAGCGAAACACTCGAGC
>JAPLOP010000003.1 GCA_026400645.1 Alphaproteobacteria bacterium
ACGGATGCGACCATCCCTTTCTGTTTTGTGACGTTTTAAAAGGTCTGTTCGAAGTTGCGGAGATAAAATTTTATTCATAGAGCTATACTTGACATAGTTTATGAGAGAATGCACGGAAAATCATGTAAGAGGGGTATATATGCCCAAAGTTTATTGCCAAATGGTTTAAAATTGTGCCTGTATGAGGGCTATAGGAGCAATAATCTACAACGTATACTCTTTGAAAATAGGTTTTTCAAGGTTCAAACCCTTCATCCAGCGTGGTCTCAAGCGCAGATATTTGACGAAACGACTAAGCTTGTTTCTCCTGTGACTAATAAAGATGGCTCAAAAAATATTCCACCCCACTCAACGGGTTCTGCAATTGATATTTATCTCATTGATGAAAATGGTCAACCGGTTAATATGGGAATCCAAGTGAAAGATTGGATGGAGGATAAAGATGGTTCTCTTTCCCAGGCAATATCAGAGAGCATTTCTGGTGAGGCACAACAGAACAGAGATATTATGAGTAAGGCCTTATTAGCCGTAGGTTTTGTAAATTACCCCACAGAATATTGGCATTGGTCTTATGGGGATCGGTACTGGGCTCATCAAAGCGCTCAGCCCTCTGCACTTTATGGGGGTGTGGAATGACGAGTTGTCAAATTCAGAAAGGAGGGGTTAGATTTTTTTATTAATATCGTTTAATCCAGCTTAATCCCAAGCCAGATGTTCGGTCACCGCCTACATCAACCTCCACATTTAAATTCTCGGCAACGGAAGCCTCTAGGGTTGCTTTGCTGGTGCCACCGGCGCTTACACCTTGGTCGATGGAAACTCTCACCTTGCCAAATTCCTTACCAACACGGAGCGATTGCCTGCTATCTGTGCTACTGGAATCGGGTGTATCGTTATTTGATTTTAGTTCCAACGTATCAATGCCAAACGTGGATCGGATTTTGTCTGTGATGCTGACTCCCTTTTTTCCTTGCAGGGCTGATGCGACAGATGCAAGTTGTAAGCTTTGTCCGGCTGAGATTTTTTCAAGACTATTTCCAAACAAAAGGAGCGCCAAAATTTGTTCTTCGGGTAAGGCCGGATAAGACAAAAACGTAAATTGTGGATCGGATGCCCATTTCTCTATGTGAAGCATAACCTTTGTATCGCCTGCGTCTCTGGTGGCGACTATGTCTAAAAGTGGGTCATTTTTCTTCGTTTGATTAAAAGTAATGACACCCTTTTCAATCTTCATTGCTTTGCCGAACAAATCGAGCTTTCCTTGTTGAATTGTCAGGGACCCAGAGATTTGCGCAGTGTTCACACCGCCTCCAATCGTCATCCGCCCTTGCCAGGTACTGTCCAGCCCAAATCCTTTGATTGTAAAATGATCCGGTATTGTTATTATCAGATCGAGAGGGATGATTGGCGCTAGTTCCTCTTCTTTGGTCGCATGATGTTTCTTGGCCCCGGATGCCGCTTGGTCCACAATATGGATTGTTGGGATTTCTTGTCCCGTTACTTCTTCCAAGAAAAATTTAGCCGGATCAAGGATCAAATTTCCCGTGATCTTTGTATTTCTTCCTTCGCCTTGTAGGGCAAGGGACCCACTGGCGCGACCCACAAACGAATCGCTTTGGGCAATTTTAAAGTCTGTTAGCGTAAGGCGCGTATCCACAGTTGGATTCGTCATGGTCTTGAAATCGATGTGACCATCGCCGGTTAGCTGCCCACCGGGCCCCTTTTCACTGGTGATGCTGCCATCATGTGCGGTCAGATAATCAATTATGATTTGGGTTCCATCCGCATGAGCCTTTAGATCAATATCCCGAACAACCGTACCGAATGTTGCGTTTTCGTAAAGCCCAGATTTCAGGTGAATATCACCCTTTAATTGTGGCTGACCTGCATTGCCAGAAGCGGCCATATTGATGATTGCGGTGCCGTTGATCCGGTCCCCACCGGGTAAAATGGATGCGAAAACCCCCAAATGGACGGCCCCTTTTACCTGGGCGTTGATATTGCTTTGTGCGTAAAGGCGACCGTTTTCAAGCGACGTGCTGCCGGAAATATCCAATTCGAACGCACCCTTTCCCATGAGCTTAGATTGCCATTTTACGCTATCCTGTGCCCACGAAAATTTGGTGGTGCTATTGATTTTTTGACCAAGAAAGGCGGTCATTCTATCTTTTGTTGGGGGGGTGTATGACAGGGATTTGATGGAGAACTCCCCCGTGATTGAGGGGATCGAATCTTTACCTGCCAGCGTTGCGTCGCCAGATAGTTCGCCATCAACTGTTAGCTGGGGATTGAAGGATTGAAGGCAACCAAGGGGGATTCGTTTCAGGGAAATTCGACCCCGCCAGGCGGCTGGATTGTGCCCAAGATTGAAATGGGTGTCGGTCCACTGAATTTCGCCGCCATCAACCCCAAGGCAACCTTGGGCCAGGGTAAAACGGCCATCGTTTTGATCCAAAATACCACAAGACACTTCTTTCTTTAGGGAAATTTTATGCTTATCTAGTGACGCCTGAAGGGTTTTTAGGATCACCGTTTTGCCAGAGATGTCGATAATCCCCTTGGAGGAAATACCTATTGATTGGGGGCTGTTGTTGGGATTTCTGTTGATTTCATAATTCCCACGACCGTTCGCCAAATTGATCGAAAGCTGGGTTTTTGCAAGGGATCCTTTGATGTGACCAGAAAGGTCCTGGTCCAGAGTCATATTTAATGTGACATCAGATTTTTGTCTGAAAGCCCCCTCCCCAATGGTTGCCGCAAGGTTTGCATTCACACCTCCGCGATTGGTTGCAAAATCAAAAACCCCGGTGGATTGGAATGCAGCCGGTTTATCCAGTAATGGTGATATCACGGACAGGTCTGCGGTCAGCGTGGCTTTTTGGTTCGTAATCGTAAGCGCCAGCATCCCTGCCCCATCATAACCCTGGCCAAAAATATCGGGGCCAATTTTGATATGGGTCAACTGGATATTCCGTACAAAAAGCAGCGCTGGCGCAGAAAGTTCTTTTAACGATATGGGTTTTGATGTCATTGGCAGATGGTCGATTTCAAGCGCCCCAATTTTAGCCCAAAGTTTAATTGGGCCGATTCGAAAGGGAAAAAACTGCAGCCTAAGGGTGATATCCTTCACCGTCAACCACGCCCCTTTGGGGTCGGACAGCGTTACCTTTGATGCTTTTATGGAAAATGGAAAAAAGCCATCAACTGTTTCGACATGGGCCTTTTGATCGGGGTCAGACAGCGCATGCGTGATTAACCCCTCTAGGATGCGGATTTTAACCGCCGGAATTTGCACAAGGACCAAAACGATCCCCGTGGCATAAAGTGTGCTTAGGAAAATTCTAAATAATAATTTGAAAAATGATAAAAAGAACATCCGCCTAAACTGGGTATCTGTTTACTTTTTCCGAAACGTATCCAATGTCACGATGTTGGATCCATCCATAACGGGGGCGGGTTTTTCGTCCTCCTCCATCTGCAAAGCCTGGCGTCCTGTGGTATTTTCCCCTGACAGTGACACGGCGTCCTCCTCGGTTGAAAAATCAGGTGTAAACTGCAATCCAAACTTGGCCGATGGATCAACGAAACTGGTGATCGCCTCGAACGGGATGGTTAATCGTTCGTTGATATCGTTGAAACACAGGGTGATGGAAAAACGCTTATCCTCGACCACCAGGTCCCAAAATTCATGCTGCAGGACAATGGTGATTTCATCGGGGTATTCGTCTTTTAGGTAATCGGGCAAATCCACGCCGGGGTGATCTGTCGCCAACGCGATATAGAAATGCTGCTTTCCCGTCAGGCCGTGTTTTGCAACGATTGACAGCGCATCCCTGACGACAACGCGCAAGGCCGACTGAACAAGCTTTTCATAATCAATGGAGTCTTTTTTAGTCACAAGCCGCACCCTCAACACAAAAACCTGACCGTTATTAGTGGGGGCATTCTGTTGCCCGGCTGCCCCCCCGACCGCGATAGTCACGTTGCTTTAACGCCAGTAAAAAACTGGAATTTAAGCAGCGAGAGAAACTGCAACCCGACGACGGTTGGAGTTGGCAGAAGCCAATTTCCGACTGTTGCGATTTGCAGCTGTTGCTACCATAGTGCTTGTAAATGTTGCACTTATAAATTTAGTCCGATAACGGCGGTACCATGCCGGGCAAAGAACACACCTTTATTACGCACGTCGATCCTATTTCGCCCCCATAAAATCATATCGATTCTTTTTGGTGAAGGCGCCGGGTACCGCCCCCGGGTCCGCAACGCTTATTTCGCATATTGTTTATCGCCATAGTCGACGAAATGATTAAAGATCGATCGACAGTCCTAGGATAATCTTTTTTGGCGTAAAATCAAGAAAATTAATAGGGCTCAGTTAATGTGAAATTCTAACTGTTTCCCCGTTGCCTGGGCATATTTATACAAAGTTTTTACACTGGGTAGTGCAGACCCCGATTCAAGGCGAGCAATAACAGACTGAGTCGTGCCCATTCTTTTGGCGACTTCTTCTTGTGTCAATTCTGCTTTTGAGCGTGCCTGAATCAATTCAAATGCAATTTTATACTCTAATTCCAGGGCATCATATTCCGCCACGAATAAGGGATCGTTCATCCATTGATCCTTGACCGTTTCGAAATGAATCCAGTTTTTCATCTAAATCTCCTTGACCCGAGGATGACAAAAGGTGGGGTGTGGAGTAAGGGTGGCCATCGTGTGGGGCATCAAATGGGAGCAAGGTGAAAAACCCCAGCGGCCCATCGCTAAAACTTTTGTCTATCGTTGATTCTAGCGTTTGCCTCTGTTCGATTTCCCGCCGCGATTTCCCACTTTCAAAGATTGATCTTGAGGTTTTGGCATAGGGGGCATCACGATTTTGCTTTTGCCTATGCCCAGGCATAAGGCACATTCATATGTATCGTCCCCGTCCATAATATTATATGTGTATCCAATGTATTCATAGGAAACGTTTCCATCTGTAAGTTCGAATATGGTGTGCTGTATAATATTGAACACTTCTGGGGAAAATAATATCGTTCCCAATACACGACTTTCAAACCTTCTTGCTCCAAATTCTTCCTTTTCTGAATCTGTCACGGTGCTTTCGTATGCAGTTTGCACTGAATCCAGGTCATTAAGAACGCTCCTCCAGTTGTCAAACATGGCGGTTAGTAATTGAATTTTATCCCCTCTCTCTTCCGCGCTGTTGTTGATGCATGTGCGGTTGATGTATGCTCTTATAAGGGTGCGTGAAATTTTTCTTGATTTAATGCTCTCTTTTGCGATAGCGGGATGCTGACTAAGGGATTCCAAAAACTCGTCATCCACAATACCCTTGATAAGGCCTGACCCGCTTACGGGCATTTTAATTCCTGAGCGCAAAAGTGCATCAAAATGTGTTTCTACTTTGTCCATTTCTATGCTTCCGAACAAACACATGGGTCCGCCAATCTGCTCTGCTAAATTTGGGTCGAGATCGGTGTTTGCTTTCTGTTGGTCTGCGCGCAAACTTTCCAGCTCAAATTTATCTTCTTCTGATATTCGCATGGATTCAAAGCATGCGCCTGCTATCTTAATCCTATTATTATCAGATGAGCTTGAATATGCTGCGTCGGATTGAGTGCTGTAAGCAGGTTTTGATGCCGCATATGATGAAGATGTGAATCCACAACAAAAAGCAAACAACAGTATGGTCGGCAAATAATTATATGGTGACATGGTGTATACCTCTTTTGAATTACTTTTAATAAACTTATATCTATAATCAGCAAGACTCATTCGTATTCATTCTTGAATCCATTGCAACTAATCACTTGCTACTGCGGCCGATGATTTGTTTGGTTTGGCGGGAGAAGGACTTAACTCCGTTACAGTCGCTACTGAAGCAGATGGACGACGTAGCGGTGTCATGGGGATAACTCTGCTTTGCTGCGAGGCCATATTGGCTTTATTGTTCGCCTCTATCCTGGACAATCTTTCCCTCACAGACAGCGCGGGCACATCATCTTTCTGAATTGGGGAAGTGGAGTGTGGTTGCGTACTCACGGAAGACGCACTTATCCGGGTTGATGGAGTCTGCACCAAGCTCACGGAAGAAGTGGCGGCACTTAGAGATTTAATCTCTTTAGATTTTTGTTGCTGTGATGCTTTCAATGCCCGCATTTTATCAGCTCTTGATTGCACAGCGCTTGTATTGTCTTTTGTGGCTATAACCTCCTCCTTTAGCAACCTATCCACCTTTTCCTCTGCGACATTGTCGGGGATGACGGCTGCTATTGGCTTCGTGCTCGCGGATGAAACACTGGCTTTCTGTGTTACGGTATTCCTTGTTTGAGGAGCCGGGCTATCTTCATCAAAAGCGCTAGGCTCGTTATCGGAATCGTTTCCTCCGCGTGACTTCTTGAACCTGTCAAGTAGGTTTGATGCCAAGAGGTCTGCCATGCTTCCGCCTCCCTTAGCTACGGTAGCTTTCGTTTCTTTCTCTCGCTCTGCGGCTGTAGGTATCTTTTTCAGTGTGACGCCCTTTGCGATTGAATCAAGAAATGACGGTTGCGCATTGCTTCCCAATGAACTACTGGAGGCAGCTATGCTTGCCTTAGTATCGTTTTCTGGGTTAGAGCTTAGGGGTTTGGACGCTACCGCAATTTTGGAAGAAGACGTATTGGGTATTACTGTTCCCGTTGGAGGTCCGCTCATCACTCCCATTGGAGGTCCGCTCATTACTGCAATCGGAGGTCCGCTCATCACTGGTATGGTAGGTATATCAGTTGGAACTAGCGGGGGAGAGGATGGTCTCAAAGCAGCGCTCGCTGTTGTTGAAGTAGGTTCCACAGGGGGGGACATGTTCAACATTCCCACAGAAGGTAGACCTGGTCTGTTTTTGTGCTCTATCACACGTAATCTGCTTGCTAAATCACCGGAATCAACAACTACTGCGACAGGCACGTCAACAGGAATATTGACATCTGGTGCGTCGGCTTGTCTGCTAGCATGAATTCCTGCCATTAGGCCGACAGGCATCTGTGGTCGTTGTTGTGCGACTGCATCAACAGGTGGAAGCTGCAGTCCATTATCAGCTGCGACAGGGTTAGCATCTGCTTCTTCTTGCTGACGCTTCGCATCTGCTTCTTCTTGCTGACGCTTCGCATTTGCTTCATCTTGCTGACGCTTCGCATTTGCTTCATCTTGCTGACGCTTCGCATTTGCTTCATCTTGCTGACGCTTCGCATTTGCTTCATCTTGCTGACGCTTCGCATTTGCTTCAAGTCTCACGCGCTCAGCTTCTAATCCTGCAAGTCTCTCGTTCTCAAGTCTCACGCGCTCAGCATCTGCGGCTTGTTGGGCGGCGGCATTATGATGCGCTGCTTGATGATGGGTCCGCAAGACCTCCTCCAGAAGCTCTCTTATCAGTCCGCCCTCTGCGCGGTGTTCACGAAGATCCAGCGGCTCGCCCTTTATTTGCAGATCGCGTCCGATAGAAACGACTTTGTTGGCTTCTGCGCCCTCAAGACGAGTTGCAATTAGGTCTCTGCGGCTGGGGTAAGCTCTGAAGGGGTCCTCGGCCGTGCCGTCTCCACGTAATCCATCATTAACACCTAAATCCTCTTTGCCTGGGTTTGGATCTTTTATATGCCAGACATTTCCTGTCTCAATCTTCTCAATCAACGGTTCTCTTTTCGACTGACCCTCAACTGAATTGACGACGATGTCGATGTCTCGCATGGGCAGTTCGGTCATGCGCTTGTCAAGAACGTTGAGCACGGGTGCATTCTTTTTATCGCTTCCGCCAAAGGGGATGCGAACGGATGCACCAACGAAGCCGACGGCTTTGCGGACTGTGTCGCGGCTCCCTTCGACTTGGAACGATACATATTCGTTGATATCCAGATTGGCCCTTAGGCGCAGACCACGGATTGATTTGGCACCGGCGCGCCCTTCGAAATCATAGACGGCACCATAAACGCGTAAAGGGGGGCATCCGGGCATGGATCGACCAACTTCTAAATCAAAACCTTTTAAGGGGATTTCTTTGACGAGTTTGGAATTAACGGTGCTAACAGTTTTGGTTTCGGTATGGCCGCGATATTTTGTTTCTCGTGTGGAAATGGGGGCTATGTTTTTTTCGGCTTCTTTGGTGGTATCCTCTGGCAGGTACACGTTGGCCCGGTAATCCCAGGTTTCGCTCATCGCCTCTGCCCCCAAGGTCAGCTGATTTACCGTGTTAGACAATTCTGTTTTGCGACGGTCATAAAATCCATAAACGCCCAGGATGAATTGGTTACTGTCGGTGATCCATCGTTTACCGATACCAAAGTTCCCTTCCTTTGCTGAATGGGAATCGGCTGTGAACCGGAAATCAAGGTAAATCAGATCATTCAATCCTTGGGATAGCGGCGCAAAAAGCGCCATCTGGCCAATGCGACGTTCGTTGCCGGCTTTGGCACCGAAATGAACGGCTGGGTTCCATTTTTTAGACAAGACAGCGGCTGCAGGTTTTTGATCTTTGGAGGAGGGCCCACCCTGACTTTCCACTGCCCCGATCGACAATGACGCTGCCGTCAGAAAAAGAATCTTTCTAAATTGATTAATAACCATTCGTTGATTAAATATCATTTTCAAGATGTGAACACTCCAAAGTTATTTCATAAAATTTTAGATAAAAGCTCGCCGGAATACAGATGCTTTAGTTAACCCGATTCCACCTACGTTAAGTAAACAATAAACATAAAAAAATCAAGTACTTTTTTTATAGAAATGCAAAAAAAATGAAAGGGGCGGGGTTATGCTGAATTTGTTTTCATTAGGGGGGGATTCTCGGCTATAACCATAGGAAACATAAGGAGCCTATATAAAGTGTCAGACAAATTAAGTGATTTCGTACCCTCTGCCGTTGTTGAAATTTATACAGATGGGGCCTGTAGTGGGAACCCGGGACCCGGGGGATGGGGGGCGCTTTTGCGTCAGAATACTGTGGAGGTAGAGTTATCCGGTGGGGATCAACAGACAACCAACAATAGAATGGAAATGATGGCGGCGATTGGGGGGATATCGGCGTTGCCACCAAAATTCACGATCCAGCTGTTCACCGATAGCCAATATTTAAAAGACGGCATTACATCATGGATCAAAAACTGGAAAAAGAACGGCTGGAAAACGGCGGCGAAAAATCCCGTCAAAAACCAGGATCTGTGGCAACGGTTGGACGATCTGATGCAAACGCATACGATCGAATGGAACTGGGTGCGCGGGCATAATGGGCATCCGGAAAATGAACGGGCGGATATGCTGGCGCGAAAAGCCATCATTGCCCAACGGATGGCAGATTAAGGGGGCGGGTCGCATGCGCGGGATTTTCATTACAGTCGAGGGTGGCGAAGGGGCCGGGAAAAGCACGCAAAGCAAGCTGTTGGCCAACCATTTGGAACAATCGGGCAGGGTCGTCACACTAACGCGCGAGCCGGGCGGAACACATGGGGCGGAACAATTGCGCGCGCTTTTGGTTACCGGAAATGCCAATCGCTGGTCACCCATTTCAGAGGCGTTATTGATGTATGCAGCGCGGGCCGATCATTGGCAAAAGCTGATTGAGCCGGCATTGGCCAATGGCCATGTGGTGATCTGTGATCGGTTCGCCGATTCTAGTGTCGCGTATCAGGGGTATGGCCATGGGGTTTCGTTGGATTTTTTCGATAGCTTGTATAAAAATGTGATTGGCACCCGAAAACCTGACAGAACGTATGTTTTTGATTTGGATCCCGGCGTTGGGCTGGAAAGATCATGCAAACGCTTGGCGGCAGAATCTGCCAGAGAATCCGTCAAAGAGGGTGCGGAAAATCGATTTGAATCATTGGATGTGTCTTTTCATCAGCGCGTGCGTCAGGGTTTTATGCAAATCGCGGAAAGGGAACCAAAGCGCTGTCGTGTGATTGATGCCACCAGTGCGCCCGAGATTATAGAGCAGATTATTTGGCACGACATTATGGGCATTGTTGACAGGGGTATTTTGTGATAGTCTTTCCGTTATGCATGAAGGAATCCAAATCACAGAAATCGCCCTTGTTGTTTTAATCGCCTTAACGGGTGGATTGATATTGTCGCGTTTAAAGCAGCCCCCTGTTTTGGGATATATCCTGACGGGGGTTATTCTTGGGCCATCTTGTTTTGCCCTGATTCAGTCTAGGGACCAAGTCGAAATCCTTGCTGAATTGGGGGTTTTGCTTTTATTGTTTGTCGTAGGGATGGAACTTAACCTTCGGACTTTTAAACGGGTCTGGGTCACGGCTACGCTTTGTACGGTGCTGCAGATTTTTGTTTGTGTTTCTATACCTTTGGGATGCTCCACCTTGCTGGGATGGTCTATGGAGTTGTCGCTTCTTTTGGGGTTTGTGGCGTCGTTGTCATCGACGGCGGTTGTTGTGAAAATGCTCGAAAGTATTGGCGAGCTTAAAACCGAAACAGGGCAGCTCACAATTGGAATTTTGATCGCCCAAGATCTGGCAATCGTTCCTATGATCATTATCCTTAGGAATTATTCTGAATCTTTGCTGAGCCCCATGATGTTCATAAAAATCATCGGTTCTATCGGGATGATCGTTGCGCTAATAACTTACCTGAGCCGACGCCACAGGGTCCACGTTCCTTTGGTGCGCGTTATAGCCGGTGAAAAGGATCTTGTTCCGCTTGCCTGTTTAACGTTCTGCTTTTTGGCGGCGGCAGGATCGGGATTAATGGGTTTATCTGCACCCTATGGCGCATTTCTGGCGGGGCTTGTGCTGGGGAACACGCATGAACGCTTGTTGGTGATCGAAACGACAAAGCCGATACAGTCTATATTGTTAATGGTTTTTTTCCTGTCGATTGGATTGCTTCTTGATATTGGATTTATTTGGATTAATCTGCAGTTTGTATTGCTTTTGTTGTTTTTGATTGTTATTGGGAAAACAGCTTTGAATATTTTTATCCTGAGGTTGCTGAGGCTGTCATGGTCACAATCATTTCTTATTGGGGTTACGCTTGCCCAGCTGGGGGAATTTGCATTTTTGATGACGACGATCGCAAATCAGGCCCACATCATTACTGATTTCGGGCAGCGGCTGATTATCTCCATAACGGCACTTTCATTAGCATTCAGCCCCCTGTGGATGGCAACGGCGCGACGTTTAAAAGATTTGGCTGATGCAAATACTATTTCTCTCAGGAAGTTACTGAATTTGGTCTATGGACGGGAAGTTTCATCTGCGCTGTGCTATTGGCGGCGTGCAAAAGATTGGTCGGCAAGCAAGCCTCATGCGGATCAGCCGTCAAGGATTCAATTTTTGGAAGGGCCGGTTACCCTGGATGACGACGACGAATAACACCCCTAGTTTCGTTTTCGAGGAGCAGTTTTCTGGTCGTGTTGCCGGCATTGACGAGGCTGGTTGTGGTCCATGGGCCGGCCCTGTTGTTGCGGCAGCGGTGATTTTGGATCGGGATTCATTTCCGAATGCCCTGTATGACCAGGTCAAGGATTCCAAGATAATCAGTCGAAAAAAACGGGAACGAATCGCGGACATATTAAAAAATCATCCCGCAGTTTCTTATGGCATTGGTCACGCAAGCGTTGAGGAGATCGACGCGCTGAACATCAGTAAAGCCACACAATTGGCGATGCAGCGTGCTGTTGGTGTTCTTGTTCCAAGGCCTGGTTATGCCCTGGTGGATGGTATTCGAAAGCCCCCCTTGGATATTCCCGTTCAGATGATCATTAAGGGTGACCAGCAAAGTTTTTCCATTGCAGCGGCATCCATTTTGGCGAAGGTTGAACGGGATTGTATCATGGGTGAGCTTGATCAAATATATCCCCAGTATAACTGGAAACGTAATGCTGGATATGGGACGCGTGAGCACCATCAAGCCATGATTCATTTTGGGATCACACCCCATCATCGGCAAAGTTATGCACCTGTTCGGGTGTTTTTGGTTAAAGAGTGACCGAATTGAATACAGTCAACGATGTGGCTGGTAATGAAATGAGACCTAAAGTATGATGAATCAGATTGGATCGGGGGTATAAAGCTCCTGCCAATGCAGTTCTTTAATAGTCAGCAAAGGGGTAAATTCATGGGTTCTCTTCGATTTTGGCGATACGGTCTGTGGGCCTTTTTGGTTATCGTTGGGTGTGTATCCCTTGTAAAATATCAGCTTGGCAAAATCCCGGCGGCCTTTGTCGACAGCAAGCCCAGCCATGGGCATGCCAACATTGGTGGTGTATTTACATTGACGGATCAATACGGAAACACGCGCACCAATGATGAATTTAGGGGTAAGCTTATGCTGGTCTATTTTGGATACAGCTATTGCCCAGATATTTGTCCGCTGGGCCTTCAGAACATGTCAAAGGCCATTGATTTGCTTCAAAAAGATCGGGACCAGGTTGTTCCTATCTTTATAACAATCGATCCAAAACGCGATACGGTCGAAAACCTGAAACTGCATGCATCAAATTTCCACCCAAGTTTTGTCATGTTGACGGGGCCACAGGACCAAATTGATGGTGTGTCGAAAGCCTACCGTGTTTATGCGGCTACGGCGCCAAATGATGGAACGACGGACTATTTGATGGATCACAGTACGATGATTTATATCATGGACAGAAATGGTGCCTTTGTTCAGCAGTTTCCGCATACCGTGGATCCGGAAGTATTGGCCAAGGTTCTGCAGAAATGTCTTTTCTCACCAAAGCCGTGAAAAGTTAGCCGTGAAAATTTATATTATCGCAGGTGAGGCTTCCGGAGATCTTTTGGGATCTCATTTAATAAAGGCTTTGCGAGTAATGAACCCAAGCCTTGAGATTTTCGGGGTTGGTGGTGCATTAATGGAAAGCCATGGACTGAAAAGCCTATTCCCCATTCAGGATATTTCTGTGATGGGATTGGTTGAGGTTATTCCCCATATCCTGACGATTAAAAAACGGATACGGCAAACACTCGACCATATTATCGCCACAAAACCTGATGTGATTGTGACGATTGATGCGCCTGGATTTTGCCTAAGAGTTGTTCGGTTGGTCAAGAAACAGTGCAAAATTCCAGTTGTGCAGTATGTTGCCCCCTCTGTCTGGGCATGGAAACCTGGTCGGGCGAAAAAATTATCCCAGCAAGTCGATCATCTTTTAACCTTGTTTCCGTTCGAGCCCCCTTATTTCACACGTTATGGTTTGCCAACGACGTTTGTGGGGCATCCCGTGGTTGAACAAACGCCACAGCCGGATCCAACATTTCGACAGCGACATGGTATTCTGCCCGATGTGCCTTTACTGTGTATATTACCAGGAAGCCGACAAAGCGAAATACAACGACTATTTCCCATTTTTATGGAAACGATCACCCTTTTATCGCAACAGTTTCCAACGATCCGGGGGGTGGTCCCCGTTTTGCCCCATTTGCTTTCCGGTGTGAAAGCGCAGGCACAGTCATGCTCCGTTCCCCTGACGATTACCGATACACCAGCCGAAAAACAAGCTGCATTTATGGCATCAACGGCAGCGTTGGCGGCAAATGGTACGGTTGCATTAGAATTGGCACGGGCATCACTTTCGATGGTTGTTGGGTATCGTTTATCCCCCATTACGCATTTCATTGTCAAACGATTGGTTACTGTTGATATGGCCTGCCCAGTTAATCTGGTGTTGAATCAACGAATTGTCCCCGAGAGAATACAGCACGATTGTACGCCGCAGAATTTAGCCCAAGATCTTGTCCCTATCCTGAAAAATCCACAAGCGATGAAACCGTTTTTGCAGCAAGCCATCGATTTTTTGCGGGGGGATGATGTCGATATGCCAAGCCAACTCGCGGCCCGCATTATTTTATCCTATAGATAATCCTGACTTTTTTTCCTATCTCAACGGCAAAAAATTCTTGGTTGCGTTTTTAATCGCGACTAAATTAACGGGATAAAACGTGCGTTTGTTAACCTTGATTGTTTCTTTTGTTGCCTGTAATGGTCTGAATTGACCCGGTGGATGCATTATAGATGGTTGTTCATTTTTTTTTGGCTTGTTATTGGCTGGCAGTTTATAGGCCGTAAAGCGCACAAGGGGATTTGCCAAAGGACTGGGTTCTGATTGTGTGGGATTATTTTCCCCAGTAAATTGGATATCCAGAAGAGCGGGTATTGAATTTCCGGTCAGTTGGCGCATTTTTTGCCACGCTTTAATAACCTTTTCACGATAGGGGATATGATGGCGTGGTGTCGCGGAATGATAGTGGGCAACAGCTTGGTACCAGGAATGATATTGCTCTCTTAAGCCTAGTAAATAGCGGGCAGCATAGGCAACATTGAGTTGCGGATCGAACGCATCCGATAAGTTTCGAAATGCATGTGGATGATGTTTTAGATTAATTTGCATACAGCCAACATCAATACTTGAAATACCATGACGCTGAAATTTTTGGACGGCCGTGATAGCCTCGTCCTTTGTTGCATACGTATATCCTTTGCCATTGACGTTAATGGTCCACGGCCAGGCAACAAATTGACCAAATCCCGTTTTCTTGCCTGATTCTGTCAAAGCAATCGATTTCAAGAGCTGGTGTGGAATTCCAAGGGCAGCCTCCTGTTGTTGGATAAATGATTCACATGAATGACCGAATCCTTTGTGTGCCGGTAGCAGAGCCAACAAGAGATATAAAAATTTTAAACATAGTAAGGCCTTTTTAAAGTGATTCCAAAGCATGTATTGTTTCCCTTCGATATAGGAAAGTGCAAGAAGCATGCCATGTGGCCGTAGTGGATGTGTTTTTCTAGGAGGGTACTTTTTGATGGAATCAGCGTGTGTTTTTTGTTGCACGCTCATGCAGCCAGCCTCGAAGGTTGACATTTGTGTGCCATTTTGGCAAAGTGTTTATGTCACAGCGTCAAAATAACATTTATAATTCTATCTTTTTTTGTTTTTTGAGCGTCATTAAACAAGAATGCAAAACATGATCCGGGGATGCTCTATTGAAAAAATACTCTCATGCAATCAGCTTAAGCTTGATGGTTATGGCTTTTCTGATTGCCGCAAGGGAGTATTATGTTGGTTACGAGGCAGAAAATGCATTAAACCTGGAGTTGGAATTGCTACATAGTCAAGGGCAGTACCCGGGGCAAACAACATCCCCCTTTGATAACATATACAAGAATCTGCAAGATAAGTTAACCTTTGACGATTCACAGTTGTCTGGCTTTACATCTGCGGCAGGATTTATTTTTTCACAGGCAAAATTAACTCTTTTGAGGGAGCGGGTCCTGCAAGTAGGCAGGGGCGATACTATTGCAACGATTCTGTCTGATCTTGGTGTTTCAAAAAAAGAAATTGACGAGGCGATTAAAGCCCTTCAAAAATGTTGCAATCCTCGCGATTTAAAAGTTGGGCAGACAATCTCTGTTTGTTATCAGGGCAATGATTCTGAGGAAACTGTCTCTCTGCTGAGTTTGGAATTCAAGCCGTCTGCGGAGCATCGTCTGACTTTGACTCGTGACACGAAAGGCAGGTTTAAGGCAGAGAAAAAGGCGATTATTTTGGCCAAGGTACTGAAAAGAGTAGAAGGCGTCGTCAAGAGCAGTTTTTATAATTCCGTCCTAAAAAAAGATGTTCCTCAAAAAATTGTGCACGAAGCGATTATGGCATTGAGCTATAGCGTAAATTTATCGCATGACCTAAAAAGCGGGGATCCATTTGAATTGCTGTACGAGGAGCAACAGGACGCCTATGGAAACACAGTTAAATCGGGCGAGATCAAGTATGTTTCAATTCTTGCAGGGGGTCAGGTTCATCGGTTGTATAAGTTTACATCTGCAGAAGGGGTGTCTGGATATTATACGGATAAGGGCGAAAGCATCGTTAGGGCGCTGCTTCAGACGCCAATTGACCCCAGCAAATCACGCGTGACGTCCAAGTTTGGTAGACGGGCGCATCCGCTCAAATCCTATACTAGAGAACACAAGGGTGTTGATTTTGGGGCTCCAGTCGGAACAACGATCATGGCGGCCGGAGACGGGATTGTTGTGAAGGCTGGATACAATGGCGACTATGGTAACTATATCAAAATTAAACACACTACGGATTATGAAACAGCCTATGCGCATCTGAGCCGATTTTCTCCGCAATTAAGGGTTGGGGTCCGTGTAAAACAACGACAGGTGATTGGGTATGTAGGGACAACGGGTTTGTCAACGGGCCCCCATCTTCATTTTGAGGTCATTTACAAAAGGGAACAAATTGACCCCCAGAAAATCAAACAATTTCCCACGACTCATCTGGTGGGGCGAGAAATGCAACGGTTTAACTTGCTTAAAAAAGACATTTCTGGTCAAATCGTTGGCTTCCCTCAGGGCGCTAAAAATCAAATTGTTCAAACCCGTTCTGTGAAGCTAAGTAAAGTCCGGGCATGAGCAGGTGAATGAACTTTATAGGGTGCAATGCCTCAAAAGCCAGAAATGATAACCGTCAATTAAAGGAGTTTTTATCAATGCGCGCAGAAGTAGACGCACACGTTAAGACAATCAATCAATCCTTGGTATTATTACGGAGGCACCTTTGACTGGGATCGCGCACTTCTAAGGCTGGATCATCTAAATCACCAAGCCGAATCACCCGATCTTTGGCAGGACCAGGTATCGGCGCAGAAAATCCTTAAGGAACGGGAAGATTTACATCAGTCTATCTTGCGAATCCAGGGGATGGAACAATCATTGAAGGATGCGATAGGGCTAATTGAGCTCGCCGAAATGGAGGGCGATGATTCAATTGTGGACGAGGCGGAAAAATCATTGGAAGAATTCTCCAAAACGGCTGTTCGTTTGCAATTAGAAACTTTGCTGTCGGGAGAGGCCGATTCGAATGATTGCTTTGTTGAGGTTAACGCTGGCGCTGGTGGAACAGAGGCCCAGGATTGGGTCCAAATGTTATCCAGAATGTATGTCCGATGGGCAGAACAGCGGCGATACAAGATTGAAATTCTTGATGAAAACCCAGGCGAAGAGGCGGGCATAAAATCGATCACTTTTAAAATCATTGGACATCAGGCCTATGGCTGGCTAAAAACAGAAAGTGGCGTGCATCGGCTGGTCAGAATCTCGCCATTTGATGCGAACTCTAGGCGACATACAAGCTTTGCATCGGTTTGGGTTTATCCTGTTGTTGATGATTCGATTAACATAGAGATAGAAGACAAGGATCTGCGTATCGATACCTATCGTGCATCGGGTGCAGGTGGGCAGCATATTAACAAAACTGAAAGCGCAATCAGAATTACCCATATACCAACAGGAATTGTGGTGCAGTGTCAAAATGATCGGTCGCAGCATCGCAACAGGGCCCAGGCGATGTCTATGTTGAAAGCACGTCTGTATGAGTTGGAATTGAGAATACGCGAGGAGAAATTGTCTGCTCAAACTTCTGGCAAGACTGATATTGGGTGGGGACACCAAATTCGGTCTTATGTTTTGCAGCCTTATCAGATCGTGAAGGATAACCGAACGGGCGTTGAGCGTGGAAATGCACATGGCGTTTTGGATGGTGATATTGATTGCTATTTAGAGGCTGCGTTGGCGCAACGAATTGGAAGCGATGGCGTATAAAAGGCAAATCCATCAGGGGGAGGATGGATTTAGCCAAGCAATTTTGTGAAAATGATCGACTGACAAGGGTTTTATTTTAATTTACAGAACAGTTGGTTTCTTTGTTAAATCTTTGTATTATAGGCAATCAAACAAAGTGTATACCCTGAGGCCATTGATGAAGTCCCCCTTGTCGACCAATGAGATGCAAAATAGAATAGACATCTTGCTTCCTGATTTTTTTGTTTCACGTGAAACATTAGAAAAATTTATCAAATACCGCGAGCTCTTAGTCCAGTGGAATGAGTACGCCAGTCTCGTTCAAAGAGAAACATTGGATAAGTTTGTCGATAGACATTTGGTTGACAGCATTCAGATAGTCAAACATATCGCTTCAGATCGAGTTAGTGTGCTAGATGTTGGTAGTGGGGCTGGTTTCCCGGGTTTAGTTTTATCAATCCTTGGGTATAAAAATGTTACACTTGTTGAATTAAACAAGAAAAAGTCTCTGTGCGCCAAGATAAGTCGCACCAATCTTGCGGGTGAAAGTCCCGCTGTGGAAGGGAAAGCCAGTCCCACCACATAGCGAGTCTTGCGTCTCTCAAGGTAACGACAGAGTCGAAGCGTAGACAGCGAAACACTC
>JAPLOP010000004.1 GCA_026400645.1 Alphaproteobacteria bacterium
AAATTCATCACACAAAAGCAACTGCGATTCCGTGACCAATGCGCGCGCAATAGCAACGCGTTGACGTTGCCCCCCACTAAGCTGACTTGGGTATGAATCGCGCTTGGAGTACAGCCCCACCCGATCGAGAGTTTTGGTGATGCGCTGCTGATATTCAGCCGCATCCAAACCAAGGAGCTCTAGGGGAAGAGCCACATTTTCAAAAACTGTCCGCCGGCTGAGCAAATTAAACGATTGAAAAATAAACCCGATCTTTTGACGAACCTGACACAACGCATCATCAGTCATCTGCGTCAGATCATTGCCCCAAAAAAAGATATGACCATCATCGGGCGTTTCCAATCCATTAAGACACCGGAGCAAGGTGCTTTTCCCAGCGCCACTTTTTCCGATGATTCCAAGAATTGTCCCGCTTTCAACAGTCAGGGAGATATCTTTTAGGACGGATCAGGGAGATATCTTTTAGGACGGATTCTTGGCTGCCTTGAAAAGTTTTGCTGATTGATTCAATACAAAGAATGGGGCTGTGCATGATGATCAGTTCGGTTGAGTAAACAAGACATTTCCGTTGTCTTGTTTGATGATAGTACACTTGAAATCGGGCTGTCGTTGACAAAATTGATCCAACGCTGTTTTCCGCCCCACGGCCCAAATTTTCTGTTTCTGCCACAATTCCAAAAATGATGATTCCGGCATCATCCAGGAACGTGTATCCTCCACAAGGGTTCCAAATTCAAGCTCCCCCTTCGCCTCAACAACAACAACGGTTTGCTGGCTATAGACGGGCAAGTCCTGATAATACGACAAAAAGCTAACGATTTTATCGCCGGGTTGTTTTTGCAAAAGAAAAGTATCAACCAATGGTTTTATGGATGGCCGCTGAATGTGGGGAGAGGCAAATATCAAAACCACAGCCACAACAGCGCTAACACCAAAAATGGCGGCGAGTATAGTTTTTTGCGACATCCTGTGCCGCCGGATGGCAAGAACAATAAACAGTCCTGACACAAAGAAAGTCCCCCGAAGAAGATCGATATAGGGAACCAAGAATTCCTTTCCAATCAAAAGGGTTTGATCAACATACGGGGCAATGGATCCGGCCAAACTGCCAATTAAAAGGGTGATACCAACGCCATAAAAAATCCGGGGGCTGGTTTGTTTTTTTTGCCACAGGCCGCCAACCACACGCCCGATGAGCAACGCAACCGGGGGAAACAGGGGCAAAATATAGGGAATCAGCTTTGAGTTAGAGATCGAGAAAAATACAAATACCCAGCCAATCCAAATCAACAAGAAACTGTTCACAGAATGTGCGCGATCCCGATACGCACGCACCAATGCCGCCGGGACAAAGGCCGTCCAGGGCAAAAATCCAACAATCAAAATGGGGATAAAAAACCACATCGGCTGATACCGAAGATGCACCGTTGTGGTGTAACGCAAAAAATGCTCCACAATGAAATATTTGTGTGCAAATTCAGGATTCTTAAGGCTGACCAAAATGTGCCACGGGGCTGTAATCGCCAAAAATATCAAAAGCGCAGTTGGGATATAGGCCGGCAGAACGCGATGCCATTGCCGTGCCAGGGTCAGCCATATCAGGATCACAGGGCCAGGAACCGCTAGGGCCATAACACCCTTTGTCAACACACCAAGGGCGCAAGATGCAGCGAATGCGGAATACCATGCTCGTCGTTTGGGTCCAGCAGATGATTCAATGGCACGATAAAAACTGTACAAAGAAAGCGTCACAAGAATGCTGACCGGCATATCCAGCGTGATAAGACGCCCCAGGCTAAAATAAAGAACCGACCCCCCCAAAACAAGGGACGCCGTAATACCCGTTGTTCGATCAAAGCATGACCGCCCAAACGCATAGGTCGCAAGACAACCGATAACAGCAAACACAACAAGCCAAAGGCGCATGACCCCCTCGTGCAGGCCGAACGTTTTAATACTTGCAGCCTCTAGCCAATAGAGCAAGGGGGGCTTTTCAAAATATTTTACCCCATTCAGGCGCGGCGTTACATAATCGCCGGTTGCCACCATTTCACGCGGAATTTCTACGTATCGTGCCTCGTCAGGAGTGGCAAAGGGGCGATTGCCCAGCTGAAAACAAAACAGGATTGTAAAAATAAGCACAAGGATTGTTATGTCTTTGCGATAGTATTGTGTTTTTTTGGGCAGGCTCATCATCATACTCATTTTAATTTGGAAGCAAGGCTCTGGATGGCCACGTCGGACTTCGTCCTCCTCGCCATGACGATAATGATGTCATGGCGAGTGAGCAGAGCGAACGTGGCCATCCAGGGCCTTGCATTCTCAACAAGGATATTTTCTCACAAAAACTCTAATTTGACTGCGGCGATACAAGATTCCAATCTCGCCGTGTTTCTAGGGCTTTTTTTCGCCCCTCTTCCAGAGAAACCGCTTGTTGCTGATCGTCCTCAAATATTTCCACCATTTTTTCCACAATGGGACCCTGAATTAAAAGATTGACCTCTCGATTGTTATCAAGACACGGGGGTGACAAACTTGTCGTACCAACAAAAGCATATCGATCATCAACAATAACAGCTCGCGCATGCGCATAAAGATCCAAAATCAACCGCACATCTGCACCCGCAGCCTTTAATTGGTCTTGCGATACAGCATTAGGATCCTGCTTATCATACCCTATTGGATAGGGCATGATAATCACATCAACCTTTATGCCCTTTTCTTTTATAAGCCGCCCTATGACCTTTACAATTTCAGGATCATTTAAATATTGCTGATATAGCTTAATCGTTTTTTGCGCTGTCCTTAAAAAGGCAATAATTTTTTCCCTGTTATGATCGGGGCCAATAATGACAGAAGACAGGGGGGGCATGTCAGGAAAAAGTTCGTTATGGGCATCTTTCTCAAAAAGTCTTTCAAGAAGTGAAAATTCCCCCGGATGATCTTTTTTGCTAAAAGCAACCGCAAAATCACGACAGTGATCAAACGTTGTTTCATCAAAGTTTCCCGTAGTAATGATAAAACGCTTTGAATCAATCAGAATATAGCGCGCATGATAATGGCCGGTTGGATATCTTTCCTTCAGGTTGAGGGGACGTCCATAAACACGAACGCCTGCATCCAGCAAACGTTTCACTTGGGATTTTTGACTATTATCTTTGTTAAAATCATGTCGATAAGGATCTTCTTCCACAACAAGCTCAACCGTGACCCCGCTTTTGGCACGACCTATCAGGGAATCAACGATCGCCGTATCTTTGATCTGATACGCTGACATTTGAATAGTCTCTGTCGCTTGGTTGATTTCCTGGATAAGGGAATCCCGGGCCGATCGTCCATCATGTTTCGGATAGACAATAAGCCGGTCTGGTGTGATGTACCTTTGTTCCGCTGGGGATCGAGCCTCAGCAAACTGCCCCATGAAAACAACAAAAAACAGGAAAGCATTTTTACAAAAAATTGACATATCACATCCCCTTATGCCCATTCTAAAGTATTACCACCCTACGCGTACGGATTTTTACTGCTGCGGAAAGAAATTCGTATCGGAACCCCAGGAAGCTTAAAATCTTTTCGCATGGAATTCACCAAATACCGTTTATAGGAATCTGGAACCTCTGTTGCCTTGCTGCAAAAAATCAAAAAAGTCGGTGGACGCGTTTTGGCCTGGGTCATGTATTTCAAACGAATACGACGCCCTGATACGGTCGGTGGCGGATGCGCCGTAACGGTAAACTGCAGCCACTGGTTCATCTGACTTGTCGAAAATTTCTGATTCCAATTCTTGTCCGTTGCCAGAACGGCATTCATCAAATCGTCCAGATTATCCTTTTGAAGCGCCGAAATCGGCACACACGCGATGTCACGCGCCTGGGTCAAGTGATGATTTAATTGATGCTGGATGTGATCAAAAAGCTTTTCCTTGTCTTTGACCTTGTCCCATTTATTCAGGGCCAGGATAAGACCGCGCCCTTCCTCGATAACATCCGACGCCAGGCTTAGATCTTGCTTTTCAATTAAATGCTCTGCGTCGGTCGAGGCATCAATAACCAAGACAACCATTTCAGCATATTGAATGGTGCGCGTTGCATCCATAACGGCAAGTTTTTCCAATGATTCCTGAACACGACATTGCCGACGTATGCCAGCCGTATCAATCAGATGAATTTTCCGATTTTTGTATATCCAATCCAGGGTGATGGAATCCCGCGTAACCCCGGGCATATCAGCGGTTAATTGACGATCTTCACCCAGGAAACTGTTCACAAGCGTTGATTTACCAACGTTCGGACGCCCAATGATCGCCAGCTTTAAGGGTTTTTCAATGATGGGTTCATTTTTATCGGATTTTTTAAAGTCTTCCCAATACTGATCGTCATCATCGTCCATCGTCAGGGGAGGGAAATACGGGTATAAAGCCTGAACCAAATCAGCCATGCCCAAACCATGCTCCGCTGCAATCGGAATCACGTCGCCCAGGCCAAGACCAATCGCCTCCGCAATGCCATCCTGGCCGCGTTTGCTTTCTGTTTTATTGACCAACACCAAAATAGGCTTGCTATGACGACGCAATATAGTCGCCAATTCCTTTTCATAGGACGTGCAACCATCCTTGCCGTCGATCACAAACAATATAACATCGGCCTGGTGTATGGCTTGTATTGTTTGTTGCTTCATCCCCTCTGCCAACAGGGGGTTATCCTTTTGGGTAGTCGAATCCATCAGACCAGGTGTATCGACAATAGTAAATGTTAATCCCCCGAATTCGGCAAGCTCCTCGCGGCGATCGCGGGTTACACCAGGTTGATCATGGACCAACGCGCGTCGGTACCCAACAAGCCGATTAAACAGCGTTGATTTTCCGACGTTCGGGCGGCCAACGATCGCAATTGTCGGGATATGCCCATCAGGTATAGAGGCGTTATTTCCAGGCATGTAAATCAGCTTGATCCGTTAAAATGTACAATGTTTTATCAACTACTATGGGGGAAAACAGACCCGCCCCCTCAAACGTCAACGTCTTCGTGACCTTTCCATCGGCGCTGTTTAAAAACATCACCTCTCCGTTGGATCCGCTGAACGCAAGGTCTGCATTGACAACAACAGGACCCGCCCATGAAATGGCCGTTTTGTCGGATTCGGCCAGTTTTGGCAACGAAGCAGACGCCCAACGAATTTCACCCGTATGACGATCCAAACAAACGACATCCCCTTGGCTTGTCAAGACGAATAACCAGTTCCCCGCAACAGCTGGCGTGCGCACGCCGCCAATTTCTACCTGCCATTGACGTGCCCCTGTTTTGATATCAATCGCTGTCATGCGACCACCGTGACTGATTGTGAAAACTTGTCCACCGTCAACAACGGGACGGGCCTTAATGTGGGGGATACTAGAAACGGTATCGATCCTAAGGGCCGATGTTAATGTATCGGTCCACAGAACGTGTCCATTTTCAACCTGCAGAGCATAAATCTCGCCGGACGAATAGGCCACAATAACCATGTGATCAACAACGGCCGGATTTGCCCCACCCAACAAGGCTGCCTGTTCGGTGATACCAGCATGCATCCACAGATGACTTCCTGTTTTTGCATCAAGCGCATAAGTTTCATTATTAATGGTCACAACAAAAACGCGGCCATCTTTTACAGTTGGCGCAACGCGAATGGGACAGGCGATCTTTGTTTGCCATAAAACCTTGCCCGTTTTCGGATCCAAAGAAATGACTTCCCCAAACGATGTGGAGGCATATAAAACACCCCCACCAAAAACAACCCCCCCACCCAGGGCATCGGAATTACTGTCCTCTGGTTTCGTTTCCTGTTTCCAGATAACCTCGCCCTTTTGTGTATCAACGGCTGAAATCACACCCGTGGAATCCATTCCATAAGCAACACCATGATCAACGACGATGTTCGATAACAACCGCAAGCCATCATACGATCCGGATCCAATACCAACGCGCCATGCCTTTTCCAATTTTCCAGGAAGTGTCAAGGGGGGCATGGAATGACTTGGGTTACCACCCGCTTGCGCCCAACTTGTGTTGGTTATGGCCGGCGGAACCGTTACGGGCTGATGCAAAAGTTTGGGATTGGCCTGCAACGACTGATCCAGAGTAACGAAAGATTCTCTCTCTCCCGACAGAGGAGTTTTGTCTTTCATGTCACAGCCAGACAAAATGACAAGGCTGATAAAGCCCGCCAAACCTAATAAGGAAATTTTATTTCGCAGAAAATTATACACCAGTTTTTCTCACCAATTTCTTTCTATTTTGCGACTACTTGTCCGGCTAGGCTTTGCGACATGAGACGTGCCCTCTCTCGCATTTGTTCGGATGCCTTTGGATCCTGGGCCAAAGCCGTGAACAGGTCTACGGCTTCAGAAATCTGGCCATTTTTGTACAAAAGCAATGATTTTGTCTCCATAGCCAAACAGCGCCATGGGTTATCCTTATGAAGCAAAGGCTCCAGAATGTCAAGACATTGCTTCAGTTCACCTTTTTGCGTTGACTTAATAGTATCACTTTCCAGGTTGACCCAAAAAATACTAGCCAGGTCACAAAAAATCCGATCAATACTTTTGTCGTTTGCAATCAACCGATAAGTTTCTTTTGCCTTTGCAATATTTTCAGCAGTTCCATCCTTTGCCAGGGCGGCAGCCGAAACAAATTGCGCCAGAAAAGCATACCCTTTGTGGGAACGTTTTGATAACGCGTCCATAACACCAACGGCTTCGTTCAGTTTGCCGTCTTCTAAAAGCTGCTGCGCGCCCACAAAATGTTCTGATATCAATTCATTCTGCTTGACCTTGTGATTTTGCCAGATCATATAACCGTTGGCAAAAGCCAGAACAGCAATAGCCACGCCAATGACAATTTTGCCATAGTCTTTCCAAAGCTTTTGCAGCTTTTCTTGTCGGATATCGCCTTCGATCTCTTCCAAAAATTCGTCAAATTTTTCAGCCATAAATCACCAAAGTCCTTTTAAGCCCGGTCACATGAATTCGCATATCTAGTCGTCACTATAGCAATACTGACAAGATTTCAATATAAAAAAATTTGGATTAACAGCAAAAAGATAGGCTATTGATTCCCCGCATCATTGTGATAGGATTTTCCCTTGATAATACCATCAAAGAAATTCGGAAACCATGACAGCATCACCAACAAAAAAAGAAGCCGAACAAGCCGTCAGAACCTTGATTGCCTGGGCTGGCGACAACCCCGATCGCGAAGGGTTACGAGAAACACCCGATCGGGTAACACGGGCGTTCGCTGAATATTTTTCCGGATACGGCATTGACCCCAGCGATTATTTGCAAAAAACCTTCGAGGAAGCCTCCGGTTATGACGAAATCGTTCTGCTGCGTGATATTCGATTCGAATCCTTTTGCGAACACCACATGGCCCCCATGGTAGGCGTTGCCCACGTTGCCTACCTTCCTGACAAGCGCATCGTTGGCATCAGCAAATTGGCCAGGGTTGTTGATTTGTTTGCCAAAAGGTTGCAAATTCAAGAAAAACTAACGGCCGAAATAGCCGACACAATCGATTCCGTTCTGCGACCTTTGGGCGTTGCCGTCGTGATTGAGGCTGTCCACAGCTGCATGACAACGCGGGGCGTTCACAAAGCCGGGGCAACCATGATCACATCCAGGGTTACGGGCGTGCTAAAAACAGATCCCCAGCTGCGTCAGGAAGTTTTAAACATGATCCGCAATAACACCGGAGGGTGTCGTTTTGTCTAAGGCAAAAGCCCGACGACCCAATCCGAAAGGCGTCCCGAGCTCATGAGGATTTATTGACAATGACCTAACGCCCCCATGCATGTAGGTATAAAATCCCCCAGATCAAGAGCCTGAGGGATTTTGGTAAAAATTAACGCTTAAATCTGAGTTCGATATAATAAGCCAACAAAACCCCAGCAAAAACAAGTCTCCCTATGGCTTGACCATAGGGTCGTCGAGCTGGGGCTTAAAAATTATAAGACACGCCAATTTTAATAGTATGGGCGTTGTATTTTACATTTTGCCTATCGGTGGAAGCAGCTGTCCCGGCTCCGTATGAACCTGCTTGGGACATTTTTGCGCCAAAGTTATAATTGTATTCTAAGCGAGCAGAAATGGCGCCATAACTTTTTTCGATCCCAAGACCAGGGACAACCACAAAAGTGTTTTGGCTTTTTATGAAATTCTGACTGGGTGCATAGCCGGTATCCCCAACATAGTGGTGTTCGATCTTATCGCGACTGTATTCCACCATGACTTTTCCATAAGCCAACCATGAATCACAAAAAACAGCGCCGAACCTTGGTCCCATTCCAAAGGCCAATCCGCGCTTGTAACTTCCTTTAAAGGACCACGACTGATTGTCGCTAGGTGATGCTGCTTTGTATTGATTCGGCGTACTTGTGTTGTCATCGTGAACGGTGGCTTCTAGGCCCAAATAATAGCCACTCATGTTCTGGCCGTATCCACCCATTACGCCATACATCATACCGTTCTTTTTTTGCTTGCTTGACGCATTATTGATGTAATTGGCGACTGCGCCAGGCCCTGTGTAATCTTCTGACAATCCAAAGGTTGCGGTTCGTTGCGTATATCCGGTTTGCGCCCCCAGGTAAAAACCATTGAATGATTCTGCGTGGACTGCATGGGCGGATATTCCAGTTAATAAGGTTGCCAGTAATACTTTCTTCATTACATTCTCTCCATAAAATCTATTAATTTCTATACATATATAGCGTGACATTCCCTGGTTCGTTATAATACGAAAATCACGTGCATGATGATGATTTTTGATTCTATGCTGTGACTTGTTTGCAACGTGAACAATGTCTTGGATTACGCAGGCGCATCCGTCATGACGATGGACAGCAACCACAAAATGACCTAGGATACAAGTCAAACGTGTTCCCGTAGCTCAGCCGGATAGAGCGCAGGATTCCTAATCCTGAGGCCGTGGGTTCGAATCCCGCCGGGAACGCCATAAAAAATCCACAACAGCATCGGCTGTCATGGGATGCACCAGACATCCTTTTCCAATGCCGCGCGGCAAGATAAACGCAATTTGTCCGTGCTGGTTCTTTTTGTCTTTTTGTAGATACCCGATGAAATGCGCTTGGTTTTCCACGGGTGGCAAATAATCGTGGTAATTTACAGGCAAACCAAAACGAACTAACAGATCTCTGACTCTGGCAGCATCGGCATGTGAGCAAAAATTATTGCACGCTGCCAAATCATAGGCTGCGCAGATCCCAAGTGCCACAGCCTCGCCATGCAGCAGCCCCCCTTGCAGCCCATCCAGCCCCTCGAACCCATGGGCGAATGTATGGCCAAGATTCAAGAAACACCGCGTCCCTTTTTGAGTTTCGAACCAATCATCGCCAATGATATCGATCTTTAACAAAGAACTTTCATAAACAAGGGGGTGCAGGGCATCAAAATCATTTAAAAGCCCCGGATTGGCATTTTCTAATCTTTCGAAAAGACCCAGATCCTGTATCAAGGCATGCTTGATAAGTTCGGAAAATCCTGACCGGATGTGGGAAATTGGCAACGTTCGCAATAAATCGACATCTGTTATCACAACCGTTGAAAAATGAAAGCTGCCCAAAAGGTTTTTGCCACTTTTTAGGTTGATCCCTGTTTTTCCACCAATCGCGCTATCGACTTGGGCAATCAATGTTGTTGGGATAAAAAACCAGTCAAGACCACGCAACAAAATACTGGCGACAAAACCAACTAAATCGCCAATGACTCCCCCACCGATTGCAAGGATGGCGGTTTGTCGGTCAGCAAACTGAACGATTTCCGCGACAAGAGCATCAAGTGTAGCAATGGTTTTGCTTTGTTCACCACCCTGAATGGGAATGATATGGGCTTGGATGTTTAGGGCGGCGAATTGGTCCAGCAGCGGCTGCCTGTAGTCAGACAAAAGGCACTGGTCGATAACGATGATAATTTTTTTAGCCCGCAAAAACGGCAAGATTAATTCCGCACATTTTTCCAGCAGACCCTGCCCAACCACAACATGATGCTGTTGGTTGGTGGGACAATAGGTCAGTCGCCTGAATGAATCTGGTATCAAACTGACTTTAAAACATAACTGTGAGGGTAATGCAGGCGAACAAAATCACTAATCCCCTGTATAACACGCTCTACTGTAGTATTTGTTGGTTCGTCCAGGGTTTCAATATGAATATCGGATTCCGAATAAACGGGATACCTTTCAGCGATTAAGGCCTCCAAAACTTCGCGATGATTTCCATCAGCCAGCAGCGGTCGATCGCTTCGGCGTGAAACGCGCGCAACGAGGGTATCCAAATCCGCATTCAACCAAACTGAAATCGTTTTTTCTTTGATTGCTCCTCTGGTTTCCTCGTTCAGGAATGAACCGCCTCCGGTTGCCAGAATGTGCGTCGGTAAATCAAGCAAGCGCATGATCACCTTATGTTCGCCGCTCCGCAGGGCTTCTTCTCCATAGATGGTATAAATCTCTTTTATGGGGCAACCTGCTGCTGCTTCTACTTCATGATCGGAATCATAAAAGGACAATTCAAGGCGCTTGGCCAAACGGCGCCCAATACTTGTTTTCCCGCATCCCATCAAGCCCACCAAAACGATCGTTTTCGGCGGCATAAAACTTATGGTTGGTGCGTGTGTACGCGAACTAAAAGAATGTGTTTTCATACTTAATACGATACCTGAAAGTTTCCTTAACAACAACTAGTTAACGCATTGCCCAAAATTGGAATGGCTTACCCCTATTTAAAGCTTCCATGGCAATTTTTATATTTTTTGTCAGACCCACACGGACACAAGGAATTCCGAAGGACCCGCCCCCATGTTGCCGGATCTTTGGGGTCGTGCTCTGCGACAGATTTTTTTCTTGCTTTGGCTGGACGTGCGGCCAGTTCTTCAATCGCGGACTCTTCTTTTGACCATCCCCCATCAATATCGGGGGTTAACTCATCCAGGCCACTAAAATCAACACTAGGCGTTAGAACGCTTTCAACCGTACGATCCGCTGGAATTTGCAATTCAAAATGGGACAGAACGGAAATGAATTCCTCTTTCAATCGGCCCATCATCACCTGGAAAAGATTAAAGGCTTCGCGCTTGTATTCATTCAATGGATTGCTTTGCGCATATGCCCGAAGGTTAATCCCCTGACGCAAATGATCCAGGCTTAACAAATGATCTTTCCATGATTGATCAAGCAACCGAAGCAGCAGGCTCTTTTCGCCAAAGCGAATCATGTCGTGCCCATATTTCTCTTCTTTTTCTGCACTGTGTTGGTCGGCCAATCGCGTGATTCTTTTGGTGATCTCAGCCTCTGACAGGCCATCCTCGTCAGCCCAGTCCTTAACGGGCAGGTTTAAAGCAAACAACCGCATCCCTTCGGCATGGAGTCCGTCGAGATTCCATTGTTCTGGCATGGAATTCTCGGGGATATGAATTTTAACACACGTTTCAATGATTTCTTCTTTGATTTCCTGAACCATCTCAGAGATATCTTCAGCCTGCATCAATTCCCGCCTTTGTTCGTAAACGATTTTGCGTTGATCGTTCATCACATCATCATAACGAAGCAGGTGTTTACGGATATCAAAGTTACGGGCCTCGACCTTTTGTTGGGCACGCTCTAGCGCTTTGCTGATCCACCCATGGGAAATTGCTTCCCCTTCTTGGACACCAAGCTTTCGAAGCATAGAATCCAACCGTTCGGATCCAAAAATCCGCATCAAATCATCCTCCAGGGATATAAAGAATTTGGATGCACCCGGATCCCCCTGGCGACCGGATCGTCCCCGCAGCTGGTTGTCGATGCGCCGGCTTTCATGCCGTTCTGTTCCGATGACATAAAGGCCACCGGCTTCCAAAACAACTTTTTGATCTGCCGCGATCTCTTCCTTGATTTTTTCAATTTTTTTATCACGATCACGACCGGATTCAGCAACGCCAACGTCTTTTTGAATGCGCATTTCCAAATTACCACCCAGCTTGATGTCGGTACCACGACCAGCCATATTGGTTGCAATCGTAATCGCCCCCGAACAACCCGCATCAGCAATGATTAGGGCCTCTTGTTCATGGTAACGCGCGTTTAAAACCTGGAACGGTATTTTCTCCTTTTGCAAAAAGGCAGAAAAAAATTCAGATTTTTCAATGCTGGTGGTTCCAACTAATACCGGCTGCTTACGGGCATGGCATTCCTTGATTTGACCAAGAACTGCATCGTATTTCTCTTTCGCTGTTAAATAAACCTCGTCATCACCATCAATACGCGCCACATGCACGTTCGGCGGAACCTCGATCGCACGCAGATTGTAAATTTCTTCGAACTCAGCGGCTTCTGTAACGGATGATCCGGACATGCCGGCTATCTTTGGATAGAGCCTGAAAAAGTTTTGGTATGTAATAGACGCCAGCGTCTGGTTTTCCATTTCAATTGTGACATGTTCTTTTGCTTCTAATGCCTGATGCAGGCCATCAGAATAGCGGCGCCCCTCCATCATGCGTCCTGTGAATTCATCAATCAGGATAACCTGATCATCCTTAACAATGTAATCCACGTCACGGGCATATATTTTATGGGCACGCAAAGCTGAATTCACATGATGGACAATATTGATGTTTTGAACATCATAAAGGCCGCTTCCTGTGATTAATCCCCGTTCAAACAAAAGACTTTCAAGCTTTTCAACGCCAGGCTCTGTCAAGGTTACAGACCGCTGTTTTTCATCCTTTTCAAAGTCATCCGCCGTCAAAAAAGGAATCAGTTCATCAATGTTTGCATACAATGTGGATGAATTTTCAGCGGGGCCAGAAATAATCAATGGCGTCCTGGCTTCATCAATCAAAATACTGTCTACTTCATCAACAAGCGCATAATGAAAGGGTCGCATGACCATATCGTCCATGCGGAATTTCATATTATCGCGCAAATAGTCAAACCCAAATTCATGGTTTGTTCCATATGTCACGTCGGCCGCGTAAGCTTCACGCCTTTGGGAATCGCTCAGGCCATGCACAATGCAACCGACCTTAAGGCCCAAAAATTCATAGATTGCCCCCATCCATTCGGAATCGCGTTTGGCCAAATAATCATTGATTGTAACAAGGTGAACCCCCTGCCCCGTTAAGGCATTCAGATAAACAGGAAGGGTCGCAACTAACGTTTTCCCCTCGCCAGTTTTCATTTCGGCAATCATGCAATGATGCAGAACTTGACCACCAATCAATTGGACATCAAATGGCCGCAATCCAAGAACGCGTTTCGAGGCTTCTCTGACGGTGGCAAAAGCCTCCACCAAAATATCATCAACCGTTTCCCCATTTTTTAGACGTTCCTTGAACCAACCGGTGCGTTCCTGAAGTTGTGCATCCGTTAAAGAAACCAGAGATGGCTCTAGTTCGCCAATCTGTCTTGCAACCTTTTCATATTTTTTAACGACTCGATCATTTGCAGAGCCAAATATTTTTTTAAGCGCACTAGAAAACATCACGAATCCTCAAGAAATAACTGTGTGGTACAAAACGTTACGAAAAAAAATGTAAAATAAAAACTGGAAATCTAGTAAAGTGACCTTACATGTAAGATATAGAGTACAGAAAAAAACAGAAACTTTCCAGACGTTTTCGTTTTTCCGCTCAAAAAGGAGGATAATGACGTCTAAAGGCTTGATAAATTCTGCATTTTATCGTACTCAAAAAGTAACGTTTTTTATAAAGGATTCTTTTATGACCCGCATCTCTACGGTTGCCCTTGCTACACGCCTGGCGTTGGTTTTGGCTTTGTCGACCTCCCTTAGTGTTGCCGATGAACCGAAAATTGCTACCCTGACCCCTGTTGCCGCAGAGGCTCAAAAAACCCCAGACAAACTTGATGCCACCAAAGTAGTTGGTGAATTTCCAGACGGCACAAAAGTCACCCTAGGGCAGGTTCTGGACAGCTATAAAACTTTGCCACCTCAACTTAAAGATGTTGCCTTGGACAAGGTTTACGAGGCCCTTTTGAACCGCCTTGTTGATATGAAGTTGGTTTTGGATGCCTCTATCAAGGCTGGCCTGGACAAAGATTCGGATGTTACAAAGCGGATCGCAGAAGCACAAGAAGCCCTTGTTCAAAAAGGATACCTTGATAAGGAAATTGCAAAACTGATCACAGATTCTACCCTGCAGGAAAAATATCAAGAACTGCTTAAAATGATGCCCCAGGGCCAAATAGAAGTTAAGCTGAGCCACATTTTGGTCAAGACAAAACAAGAAGCTGAAGTCGTTCTAAAAGATCTAAAGTCAGGCAAAAAATTTGAAGAGATGGCTAAATCGAAATCCATTGATCCACAAACAAAAGATATAGGCGGGGAATTGGGTTTTGTGCGCAAAGGGGACTTGCCAAAAGAAGCCGCTGATTCTGTATTTAAAACGGCAAAGGGTGCACTTGTTTCCGAACCAATCAGCATGGGCGAAATGGGCTATAGCGTATTGCGTGTTGATGAGAAACGTCCGGTAGATCCACCAAAGTTTGAAGAGGTAAAGGCAGATATTCAAAAAGCTGTTGCCCCTGAATTTGCTGTTAAGGTGATCGAAAAGATCCGAAAAGACGCCAACGTTAAAAAGTTCGGTCTGGATGGCAAGCCTTTGGTTGAGAAAACTGATGCTGAAAAGAAAGCACAAGAAGACGAAGCCAAAAAAGATGGCCCCAAAAAAGACGAAAAGCCATCGGTTGATGTAGAAAAGCTAGATTCTGCCATGGTGGTTGCTGAGTTTACCAATGGTGAAAAAGTTACCCTTGGTCAAATTAAGGACAGCGTCAAAACACTACCCCCCCAGTTACGGGCAGCGCCATTTGATAAAATTTACGAACCGCTCCTCAACAGAATGATTGACATGAAATTGATTTCTGAGGTGGCCCGTAAAGACGGTCTAGACAAGGATTCGGCTGTTTTGAAGAAAATGGACGAGGCTAAGAATGCTCTGATTCAAAAAGGTTATCTTGATAAAGAGGTTGCAAAGCTTATTACAGCCGAAATGGTTAAGGATAAATACACAGAGCTGCTCAAATTGTTACCAAAGGACGAAATGGAAATTCGGTTGCGTCATATCCTCGTGAAAACAAAGAAAGAAGCCGATGAGATCATGAAAGAATTAAAGTCCGGCGGAAAGTTTGACGAAATCGCCAAAACAAAGTCAGCCGATGACCAAACAAAGGTAAGTGGCGGTGATCTTGGATACGTTAAAAAAGCAGACCTACCAAAGGAATTTGGCGAAGCTGTCTTTAAAGCGGCCAAGGCAACGCTTTTGCCAGAACCCGTTAATTTGGGAGAGATGGGCTTTAGCGTTGTGCGCGTAGAAGACAAGCGCCCGGTAGAGCCACCACAGTTGGAAGAAGTCAAAGGCGAGATTGTTCGTTTGTTGTCCATTGAACAAGCCGGAAAAGTGATCGAAGGTCTGCGCAAAGACGTCACTGTTAAAAAATTCGATATGGAGGGCAAACCCCTGGTCGAAAAAACAGAAGAACAGAAAAAAGCAGATGCTGAACTTTTGAAAAAATCACTAGAAGCCAAAACAAAAGGATAGTTTCCAAGACCATCACCGGTGTGATATTCTGTTTGCACCGGTGACTCTTAACTGCTTTGGTTTATTCTTTATGCCCCGCGACGTCTACAATCAATCCCTCGATTATCATCGAAAAAAACCCCATGGAAAAATATCCGTCACCCCAACGAAACCGTTGGCGGATAATCATGACATGCTTTTGGCGTATACGCCCGGCGTTGCCGAACCTTGTCGTCTGATTGCCGATGACCCATCGCAGGCGGCAGAACTGACATCACGATCCAATTTAATAGCCGTTATCACCAATGGAACAGCTGTCCTTGGTTTGGGCGATATTGGCCCCTTGGCTGCCAAACCCGTTATGGAGGGGAAAGCGGTTCTTTTTAAGAAATTCGCCGGTGTTGACGCGTTTGATATCGAAATCAGCGAAAATGATCCCGATCGTTTGGTAGATATCATCGCATCACTGGAACCAACCTTTGGTGGGATTAATCTGGAGGATATCAAGGCCCCAGAATGTTTTTATATCGAAAGAAAACTCAAAGAAAAACTTAAGATTCCCGTTTTTCACGATGATCAGCACGGAACCGCGATCATTGTTGGGGCCGCCATATTGAACGGCCTGCAACTGATTGGAAAAAAAATCGAATCGGTTCGGCTGGTCACATCTGGTGCTGGCGCAGCGGCTATGGCTTGTCTGGATCTTTTGCTTGATCTTGGCATGAAACGTGAAAACGTGATCGTTTGCGATAGCAAGGGCGTGCTTCATAAAGAACGCAAAGACTCCCTGGACAACAGCAAACTGCTTTATACACAAGACACCCCCCATCGAACATTAGCCGATGCCATGGATGGTGCCGATGTTTTCTTGGGCGTTTCCAAAGCTGGTGTTGTGACCCCCGAAATGGTTCGAACGATGGCCCCCAACCCGTTGATTTTGGCCCTAGCCAACCCAGAACCCGAAATTTTACCAACCGCTGTGCAATCCGTTCGTGCGGATGCAATTATTGCAACGGGCCGTTCCGATTTTCCAAACCAGGTCAATAATGTTCTGTGTTTTCCATATATGTTCCGCGGAGCCTTAGACGTTGGGGCAACGGTCATCAACCAAGCCATGAAAATCGCGTGCGTTCATGCGATTGCAAAATTGGCCCGGGCCGAAAGCTCCGATGTTGTGTCCAAAGCATACAATGGCGAAATCCATCGATTCGGCCCCGATCACATCATTCCGAAACCATTTGATCCCCGCTTGCTGGTAGAGGTCGCCTATGCCGTAGCCGAAGCCGCCATGGAAACAGGCGTTGCCACACGTCCCATCAAAGACATGGCGGCGTATCGCGAATCCCTGAATGCGTTTGGATGTCAATCAAGCCTGGTTATGCGACCCGTTTTCGCCCAGGCCAAAAAGAAAGCAGACAGACCGATTCGATTGGTCCTTGCCGAAGGCGAAGACGAGCGCGTCCTGCAAGCGGCGCAAATATTGTGTGACGAGGGTATGGGAAAACCAATCCTGGTGGGTCGCCCCGATATTATCGCACGTCGTATTACAACGCTGAGCCTGCGATTGGTGCAGGGGGAGGATTTCGACGTTGTCGATCCCAATCATGATCCCCGGTATCACACATACTGGACAACCTATCATCACCTTGTGGAACGCAAGGGGATTTCGCCCGATGTGGCTAAAGCCCTTGTCCGCACAAACACAACAATCATTGCGGCGCTGATGGTTCACTTGGGTGATGCAGATGCAATGATTTGCGGGACAATCGGACGTTATGTTGATCATTTTCGGCACATCAAAAAAATCCTGGGCGTTAATCCGGAATTTGGCCAATGTGCGTCACTGTGTCCGTTGGTTTTGGATAGCGGCCCCCTGTTCATTTGTGACCCCTATGTGAACATTGACCCAACAGCAGAACAATTGGTTGCGATGACATTATTGTCGGCCCAACAAGTACGTCGTTTTGGTTTGGTGCCAAAGGTGGCACTGGTTTCCCATTCGAATTTTGGGTCATCCCGTTCCGAATCAGCCCGAAAAATGCAACGGGCCCTGGCTTTATTGCAAAAGGAAGCCCCTGATTTAGAGGTGGAAGGGGAAATGCATGCGGATGTGGCCCTTTGCCCCGATATTCGTCAGAAGATTTTTCCCAATTCCCGCCTTCAGGGAGCAGCGAACCTTTTGATCATGCCGAACATAGAGGCTGCCAATATTGCCTATAATATGGCCAAGGCATTTGGGAGCCAGCTTAGCATCGGACCCATTCTGATGGGGGTCAACAACACGGCCCACATTTTGACGGCATCCGCCCCGGTCAGAAGCATCGTCAATATGGCATCCCTTGCGATCGTCGATGTACAGGAACGTTTGATTAATGGGCATGTGGCAAAAGGCCGATGAACTGATTGTGTTTTATGAATTATGGATCAGTGTTTCCTGGATGGCCACACTCTCTTCGTTCGTTCGCCATGACGTCCTGTACGAGTAGGGCGAAGCCCGATGGGACCATCCAGGCCTTAAGACACTAGGTGCAATAAGGGTTTTGGCAGGAAGTTACGTCGAACTGAGGTTAGAATAATATCATTTTCCAAAAAAATATCCAATGGCACAAGAATCAACATCACCCCAACACCTAGCCAGCGATCCCACAATCAGTTGTTGGGTTGGGGCCTCTGCGGGTACCGGAAAAACAAAGGTTCTGATCGATCGTTTTTTAAAGATACTGCTGCGTGGATTCAGCCCGGATAGCATCCTGTGCCTCACATTTACAAAAGCGGCCGCGATTGAAATGCATGAACGCCTGTTGGCAAAGTTGCAAGGCTGGGCCATTGCAGATACAGATTCTGTGCTTTTGGATCTGTCGGCCCTGTTGGGTTGTGTGCCCGACGAGGATACAGTCAATCGTGCCAAGGGATTGTTTCTTCAAACGCTTAATTCGGTTGAAGGTGTCAAGATCCAAACAATCCACAGCTTTTGCCAGGATTTATTGAAAAGTTTCCCCCTAGAGGCTGGAATTGATCCAGGGTCCACCATCCTTGACGAAGAGGAGGCCACCCGGCTTTTGAGCAAAGCGCAACATGCGGTTCTCGAGAGGAACCCCCCCTCGTTAGAATATGTTGTCCGGCGAATGTCTGATTTCAGGTTTGAGGAGCTTCTTCAAAGTCTGCAAAATCAACGGGGGCAATTTGGTCGATTTTTGTCACGATATCCCGAACCTGATTCATACAAAAAAGTTTTGGCCGCGCATTTGAAATATGATGATTTGGCACAAAACGACCCTACCCTAGGCCATCCAATTTGGGGACAAGTTTGTAAAGTCTTGGCTGAAAGTGGAACAGCGACCGATCAAAACAATGCGACCCTTTTGCAGAAATCCCTGGAATTCGGAGTGGATCACAGTGCCATTTTCCTGACCAAAGATGGGCAAATTCGAAAAACGCTGGCAAGTAAAGCGATTCGGACCAACCATCCCATCCTTTATGAGGCCATGGTCCGAGAGGCTGACCGGCTTTTCGCCGCCATTCAAAACCAAAAAAACAAAGCAATTATCGATACGACCCTGGCATTTATTGAATTAGCCCAAGCGATTTTTCAGGGTTATGCGGACGAAAAACGCCAATATGGCTTTCTGGATTTTGAGGATCTGATAGCCATGACAGGGTCTTTCCTGCGGGGGGATGGAGCGCGCAAAGTGTTCAAGGATGGTCACCTCCTGGATCATATTCTGGTGGACGAAGCCCAAGACACCAGCCCCGATCAATGGCACATTATTCATTTATTGGTGGGTGCGCTTTTATCCCGGGATCAGCCGCGTCGTACTTTATTTATCGTTGGGGATATTAAACAGTCTATTTATAGTTTTCAGGGGGCCAAGCCGAAATTATTTGCTAGCTTGCGGCCTTTTTTCCAGGAACAAATCAATGCCCTGGATCAACATTGGCGCGTCGTAGATTTGCAAATCTCATATCGGACGACGCCAGCAATTTTGGCCCTTGTTGATCATGTGTTTGATCGGTACCCAAAGGGTGTTTGTTTTTTTGAGGAGAGGATTACCCATGCGGCCTATCGGGATCAGGATCCCGGCGTGGTGGAACTACAACCCCTGATTCCCCTGTCAGAGGAGGCAGAAAAGGCAGAAATTGAGCCGTGGCCCCTTCCCATACTGCAGCTGGAGGCGAATTCTCAGGTTTCCAGATTGGCCGTACAAATCGCCCAAAAAATTAAGGCCTTACTTGATTCGCACGATGTTTTGCCCAGCACAAAACACCGAATTCAGCCAAAGGATATCCTGATCCTGGTTCGGAAACGATCGGAACTGATTCCCCTTTTATTGCAACAATTGAAAAGGATGGACATCCCCGTCGCGGGCGTCGATCGCCTTTTGTTGCGTAATCATATTGCTGTGCAGGACCTGATTGCCCTTGGCCGGTTTTTATGTTTGCCGGATGATGATTACAGCTTGGCCTGTGTTTTAAAAAGCCCCCTGATTAACGCGGGGATGGGCATAACGGAGGAGGATTTATTCGTGCTTTGTCATGAACGGCCCGGTAGTCTTTGGCAATCACTGACGACTAATGCTGCCCGTTTTCAAAACGCTTATGATTTTTTGAGCGCCTTATTAGCCAGGGCTGATGTTGAAACCCCCCATTCCCTATACCAGAGCATTCTACACCAAACGACGGGGTATTTTATCGCCCGCCTGGGGGAGGATTGCCAGGATATTCTCAATGAATTTCTGCAAATGGCATTTACGTTCGGTGTTCAAAAAAACCCCATTCTGCAAACGTTTATTCAGTATATAAGCACACTAGAAACACAGGTAAAGCGGAATTTATCGTCTGTTTCCCTGAACCAAATACGCGTTATGACCGTTCATGGATCAAAGGGTCTGCAAGCGCCGATTGTGATCATTGCGGATAGCACAGACAAGATAACCTTGATAAAGGAGCCGTTTTTATGGCTGGACGAGCCATTCCTATTTTTGTTAAAACCAAGCCAAAGTCAAGAAACGGATGGCATTCGTCAGATGAAGGATGATGCGTTGGAAAAATTGGAGGAGGAGCATCGTCGTTTGTTATATGTGGCCCTCACCCGCCCTCAGGATCGTTTGTACATTTTCGGATCGGAAAAGAAAAATACGGAGGAATCATGGTATGACGTTGTTCGAGAATCGTTGAAAATTCTGGGGGAGCCGATGGCCGACGGTGGGTGGCAGTATCGGACTATGGAAACAGATTCTGGGGGAACTGATACTGGGACAGAAAAAGAATTGATCATCCCTGTGTTGTCTGTACCTGAGTGGCTTTTTGAAGGGGGTATTTCCCACAAAATTAATAAACAGAAGGATGTGGATGGTCCCATCGGACTTCGTCCTCCTCGCCATGACGTCATGGCGAACGAGCGGAGCGAGTGTGGCCATCCAGAAATATATCTCTCTATTGATCACACAGAAAAACACGACAACCCAAGACAGCGAGGAATACTCATTCATAAGCTGTTCGAAATCCTTCCCAAATGCCAGGGGCGCGATTTATACCAAGTGGCCGAAGCCTTGGTTCGCCGTCAAAAGCAAGCCCATCTTTTGCTGGAGGATGACATTGACAAGGTTGTCGCGATCATCACGCATCCGGATTATCATCTATTTTTTGGGGATCAATCATTGGCCGAGGTACAGATTGCGGGTGCCGGTTTTGAGGGTCGGATTGATCGACTGCAGATTGATCGACTGTGTATTGATCCGGATACTATTTATATTCTTGATTACAAAACAACCCCCAATCCCCCGCTGAGGACGGAGGATGTTTCGAATGTTTACCGAGATCAGCTTAAAAAATATGCCAATGCCTTGCGGGCCCTTTATCAAAATCGCAGCATTCGCACATTTTTATTGTGGACCGAAGGCCCACACTTGATGGAGATTACTTGAATGCCGAACCAAGCAAGCTGCTCTATTATCCCTGCCAATTCTCCAGAATAAATTGTAGTTTGCTGACTTCCTGTTGTTTCACGCCACACAGATCTACATCGTCTTGCCATTGATCGGGTTTGGCTTGTTTATAGGCTGTGTTTTGTAGCTTTTTATCAAGATGCTGCAGCTCCTTGGATAGGGTTGCTTGCTTGTTCGTTAGAATCGCATGCGCCGCCGGCAAATCAATCAATCCACCAAGTTTCAAGAAAAAGGTGTTATCCCCAATGACAAAGGGAACGCCCTCGGCCTTTGATACCTTACTCTGCTGAACCTCCCCAAGGCGGGCAAGATGGCAAACCCAGGAAAGATGTCCCTCCAGCACTGTCCAATCTGCCGCTGCCCCATGAAACACCATTGGGATTTTTAAATTCGGAGCAATATTGAGCAATCCCCGCAATGACCGCGCCTCTGTGACGATAGAAATTGCCCAGCTGATTTCTGCCCCATCAGTCTTTGCAGTCCTGTGGATGGGCCATTGTGTCGCCATCAAAAGCGTTGGCGCCGTTGGGTAAAATTCCGCCCACAAGTGTTCCGTAATGGATGGAATAAACGGATGGGCGATCTTAAGAAACTCCATCAACACCCACGTGGCCGTTTGTCGTGTTTCCTGCTTGGCATCATCAGGCACACCATCGCCCAGGCAGGGTTTCAAACATTCGACGTAAATATCGCAGTATGTTCCCCACAGGAATTGATAAACGGCCTGTGCTGCCAAGTCATATCGATAGTGTTCCAAAAATGCATGAACTTGGGCCCCAAGATCGATGGTTTTTGCCACAATCCATTGATTCAGAGATGACTGAACAGTATCAGGATCGAAATCTGGATCGAAAGAACAGTCATTCATTTGTAAAAACCGGGCAGAATTCCAAAGCTTTGTGATGAAATTTCGATACCCTTCGACACGGGATTCGCCCAATTTAACATCACGCCCCGGGGCCGCCAATGCTGCCAGCGTGAAACGCAACGCATCGGATCCATATTTGTCGATGATGTACAGGGGATCAACAATGTTGCCCTTTGATTTGGACATTTTTTGCCCTTTTTCATCGCGAACCAACGCATGGATATACACCGTTCTAAAAGGCACATCCCCCATGAAATGAAGACCCATCATCATCATGCGGGCAACCCAGAAAAAAATAATATCAAACCCGGTCACCAATACATCCGTTGGATAATAGCGGGCCAATTCTGGGGTTTCATCGGGCCAACCCAGCGTGGAAAATGGCCATAATGCGGATGAAAACCACGTATCCAAAACATCTGAATCACGGGTCAGATCAACGTCTTTTCCATAATGTGCGGTTGCGTTGGATTGCGCATCTTGGGCGGTTTCAGCCACAAAAACAGCGCCATCAGGACCGTACCAAACGGGAATTTGATGTCCCCACCACAACTGACGTGATATGCACCAGGGTTGGATGTTCCGGAGCCATTCATAATACGTTGCCGTCCATTGTTCCGGCATGAAACAGGTTCGGCCATCCTCCACGGCTTTAAGGGCGGGACCCGCCAATGTTTTCGCATCCACAAACCATTGGTCCGTCAGCCATGGTTGAATACGCACACCCGATCGATCGCCATAAGGAACCATATGGGTGATGGATTCTGTTTTAACCAGCAATTCTTGTTCTTCTAGCTGAGACAGAACTTTGGCGCGGGCATCCTTTTCATTGAGGCCTTGGAATTCCATAGGGACACAATCGTTCAAATGCGCATCGTCCGTCAGAATATTCATAATTTCAAGCTGATGCCGCTGACCCACAGCAAAATCGTTAAAATCATGACCCGGAGTAATTTTAACAGCGCCGCTTCCTTTTGTTGGGTCACAATAGTCGTCGGCAATAATGGGGATCATCCGATTGGTCAGGGGAAGGTGAACAAATTTTCCAACCAGCGATTGATACCGTTCGTCGTCCGGGTGAACGGCAACCGCCATATCCCCAAACAACGTTTCTGGGCGCGTTGTGGCAACGACAATGCCATCCTCTGGATTGTCAACAAAGGGATACCGTATGTGCCACAAGCTTCCTTTTGTTTCGTGATTGATCACCTCGACATCAGAAATGGCCGTTTTAAAATGAGGATCCCAGTTGACCAGTCTTTTGTCTTTATATATCAGGCCCTGTTTATGGAGCTCCACAAACACTTTAGTTACAGCTTTTGATAGCCCCTCATCCATTGTGAATCGTGATCGCGCCCAATCTGGGGAAATCCCCAGGCGGCGTTGCTGTTCCACAATGGTGTTACCGGATGTTTCTTTCCATGCCCATACTTTTTCTAGGAATTTTTCCCGACCCAATTGTTGGCGCGTTATGCCATCTTTTGCCAGTTCACGTTCCACAACCATCTGTGTTGCGATACCTGCGTGGTCTGTTCCGGGTTGCCACAGCACATCAAACCCGCATTGGCGTTTAAATCGAGCCAAAACATCCTGCAATGTATAGGTAAGCGCATGCCCCAAATGCAGGCTACCCGTCACGTTCGGGGGCGGCATCATGATGGTATAGCGCGGGCGGGGCGATGTCGGATCAGCCACAAAGTGGGATTCAGATTTCTGATAAACAGCGGATTCAAAAGATTTGGGGTCGAAATTTTTGTCGAGCATGTTACACAAATAAATAAGGCTGGATGAAGTTCCTTGAACTATAGCGTATCAGTCGTCATTTCTTCAAAAGGAAAATCCCAGGGGATGAAAAATTGCCGATCTTATTCTACTTTTACTTGTCTTTTATGCCAAAATTTACGGGGGAGTTTGTGTAAAAAATGCGAAATACGCGTTTCTTTTTTCTTGTCATAATTTAATGTAAATTCGGCCGAAAAAGGATCGCCCCAGAAATGCAAAAGCGCGCCCGTTATAATATCATCGAAATAGTGTTTTGAGATAACATGCCCCATCCCATAAATGATGATCCTTTTTGCATTGGGAATGATACGGGCCAAAGCACGGGCATGCTTGACCGGGATAATGGGATCACGAGACCCATGAATAACCATGGTTGGTCGTCGTATTCTTTCGCTGTGGATATGAATTGGCCCCTTGCGGATGGCACGTCCGTGGTTAATAAAATTGGATGTGGCCGTCAATTTCCCATGGGAGCTTCTGTGTTCATAAATAGCATTCCTTAATTCAGCATATTCCGCTGGATCAAAAGGGGTTTTTTCACCGTTGCAAACTTTTGCTATTTCGACGTATTGACGAGCCTCTCGAGATTCATAACCCACGGGATCAATAGGGGTTGGGCGGGATGCAATGGATTTTATGACCTTTAAAGCTTTTAGATTCCTTATGGATTTTAAATCTCTTACGGTCTTGCGCTTTGGTCCCGGAAGTCTTAGCCATGCTGTTCCGATGCCCAGTCCCGCCAGAAGCTGTGGCCTGAAATCGAGTGTCGTCGACAAAAGGGTCAAGGTTTTAATACGATGAGGAAACTGAATGGTTAGCAGTTGAGAAATAAAACCACCCATTGACATACCAACAATGTGGGCTTTTTTAACCCCATAGGAATCAAGAATACAGATAGCATCCTTTGCCAGGTCAGCCAGACGATAGGGGTTTCGGCGATAATTAACAAAACTGGATAAACCTGAATCCCGTTGATCGTACCGGATCACATGATATCCGCTAGCGGCCAAAATTTCACAAAATGACACGTTCCAGGCTACGCCACTGCCCCCAATTCCCCGTATCAGCAAAACGGTTTGGTTGGATGCATCCCCAAAATCCTCCACCCACAGGGAGATATCTCCATTTTCAACAAACTTTTCGGACATCTACTTTTTTGCGCTTAGTATGGCTTTTTAATAGAATAACGCAAATAGAGTAAAGGAATCGTTAATGTTAATTCGAAAATCAATGGCATTCGGTTAATGAAATAGCATGAGCTCCCTTCCAAATAACACCTCACGTCATCCCGTGACCCATGTATTCCGTTGTGGATCCCATGGTCAAGCCCATGGGTATCTACACAAGTATGAGATTATGCCAACCCGAGTTCGACATAAGAGCCGTATCAAAACAGGACCCACCGTAGTTTTCCTCCGGCTTGACCGGAGGATCCAATTGATAAAGATCAATTTCTTTCTCTGGACCCTATGGTCAAGCCCATAGACATCTACACAAGTATGAAGTTATCAGGGCAATGGCCTAGAAATCAATGATATTAATCCCATTTATTTCCAAAAATCCAAAAAAGTCTAAAGATGCTTTATATAGTGTATTTTTAATATTTTTCATTTTAAGCGCTCTCAACTTATTTAATCCTATATCAATGCA
>JAPLOP010000005.1 GCA_026400645.1 Alphaproteobacteria bacterium
ACAGTGTTAACAAGGCCAATCATGCCATTTTACCTTGGTTCGGTGGGGATTTTAGGCCCCGTTTAAAAAATCTTAAAGCTGAATTGGATAATGTTTATGCACCAAAAGAATCCTCACGTTATAAAAAGTTTCTCGTTCAACGGGTTCAAACCAGAACCCCTCGAAAACCGAAGTGGCGTAACATATAAGCATACCCTTTGCGTTACATAAATTAAGTGACGGGTTAAGTGACCAGATTTCAACCATTTTCACCCTTCATTTTCGGAGTTCCACAAACCGTCGTTTGTGTGATGGCTGATTTTGGTCATTTTGGTGGGTTGATAACTTAACCCACTTTCGGCTGTTTTTCTTTTTCAAAAATCACACATCTAATCCAGATGATATCTGGTGTTTTACACAACAGCCTCCAACCCTTTGTGTTGAACCAGAGAAAGCAGCTTAAGAGATGATCCCATTGGGGTTTTGTCGCCTCTTTCCCATTTACTGACAATACTTGTTGAAACATTTAGATAATGGGCAAAAACGGCTTGGCTAACCTGTTCGCGATCACGTATAGCGCGAATCTCGCTAGGCGTTAAAGGATGAATGGGGGTTAAGCATGTATCGTCAAATGTGTTTAAGGTTTGCTTGCTCATAGCCCCAATGGAATGCAATGATTCAGCCGCCTCATGAATAGCAGCAAAAGCTTCACTTTTATATGCCTTGTTCATCGATCACAACCTCCACCAGTTCCCCGTTTTTAATTAATGCAGATAAATGATTTTCGGTTAAAGAAAACATATGAGTTGCCAGTTTCCTGAATGCCTCTTCTTCATTTTTTTGAATGTTGCTTTTGTCACTTTTTGAAAATCCATAAACAAAGAAAGTGCACTCACCGCGTTTTACCAAAAGGATTATCCTATATCCACCAGAAAGACCCCGACCAACTCGCGCAAGTCTTTGCTTAATAACGCCATTTCCAAGATCAGCATCAACAATCCCACTGTTCATACGCCTCACAGATTCAATAAGGGTGGAATCATCAATTTTATTTTTTCGTGTAAAACGCTCAAACCATGATGTTTTAAAAATACGCACAAGATCTAGAGTCAAGAAAACCATCTAAGGTTTAATATATAGCACTTAGTGCCATAGATCAAGGTCTAAGTTAACAACTTTTTGTTCGGCATGTATCCAGCTCATCACGTTACATTTTTGTATGCAATAATAACTATTATGGAAAATGGTGATTAAGCTGCCGGTGCTGCCGGTGCGTTTGCTGGATGCTCCGGGGTGATTGGTTGCTTTGGGGAGTCCTTTTGATCCATCATACTTTCCCCGGTTTTTTCCTGCTGTTTGCTTTGTATATCTGGTTTGCTGCTATCGGTTGCTTTTTTAGCATCTGTCTCGTCAGCTTCAACCCTCAACGTTACAAAACGTGGTTCACCTTTTAGATTGACCAACAAAAGAATGTTTTTCCTTTTCGCTTTTTTAGCATCCTCGATAATGTCCGCAAGATCTTTTGGTGTATTAATTTCCTTTTGGTTGGCTTCGACAATGATTTCCCCTTTGGCAAGACCGCTTTCTATGGCTGGACTGCTGGGATCAATTTTGGTCACCAGGACACCCTTTATTTCTGGTTTTTGCTCTTGTTTTTTCTTGAGATTTTCAGGAATCGGAGAGATCTGCATCCCCAAAACTTCCACGCTTTGGCTGCTTGGTGCATTGGGCTGCTTGGAATCGCTTTCAATCTTCCCTTTTTGAGGGGCCTCCTCGAATTCAGCGATTTTAACCTCGACACCAACTTCCTGTCCTTTGCGCCATACCTTTACTTTGCATGTTTTCCCCATTGGGGTTTCCCCAACAAGTCTGGACAAACGGTTGTTTTCGTTAATTGGCTTGCCATCGAATTCTATAACGACATCACCGCTAAGGATTCCCGCGGCATCAGCTGGGCCACCAGGTGTGACACTTCCGATAATGGCGCCCCTTGTTTTAATTCCCAGGCTTTCTGCCATTTCTTCTGTTAGGTGCTGGATCCTGACGCCAAGCCATCCTCGTTTTGTTCGTCCAAATTCAATCAGCTGATCAACGGTTGTTTTTGCAACGTTAGAGGGTATGGCAAATCCAATCCCAACATTTCCGCCACTTGGGGAGAAAATCGCTGTATTGATCCCGGTGACTTCGCCCTTTACATTAAGCAAACAACCGCCAGAGTTTCCCATGTTAATTGGGGCGCTATGCTGAATAAAATCGTCAACATAATTACTGATCGATCCCTTTGATTGGCCCACAAGTTCACGACCCTTGCCGGATATAATGCCGGCTGTTACAGTGCTGCCCAATCCAAATGGATTGCCAATGGCCAGTGCCCAATGCCCAACCTTTGTTGCGTCAGAATCACCCCAAGACAGCGCAGGTAGCTTTTTCATGTCTTTTGGCAGGTTTTTATTATCCACCCTTAAAACAGCAATGTCTGTTCGTTCATCATAGGCATGGACGGTTGCTTCGATTTCAGTTGTGTCTTTGTGTAGGAAAATGCTGATTTTTTTCGCGTCAGCGATGACATGATAATTGGTCACGATGAATGATTTTTGATCGTCAGAATAAATGACAAAGCCAGATCCCAATGATTGTACGCGGCGGGGCTTTTCCATTTGATCAAAAAATTCACGGAAAAATTCCTCGAACGGTGACCCTGGCGCAAACCGTGGCACATCCATGTTTTTATTGTCTTTGCTATCGATGATTTGCGTTGTTGCTACATTAACAACGGCTGGTAATGCCCCCTCGGCAACCTGAGCAAACCCGTTTGCAAGATCAGGGCAACCCACCACTGTGTTTTGTTTGGTGGCGCTTTGGGCATCCGGAGCCAGCATCGGCTCTGGTTTATTGCCGGCGACCCGTTCTGCAGCAGGTGTCGGCGCAGGTTGCCTGGGGGATGCAGCATAGGCACCGTTTAAAACAAAACTCAAAAGAAGCGCGGGCGTTGCTTTCTTCAGCATCATATTCGTAAACTCCATATTTTTTTATTACAGTATTCTTAATTATTGCTTGATTCTAAATTTTAGCGGATCCGAAAAGAAACTAAATAACTGGCTGTCCGTTGATAAAATCAAAGACGTGTCGCTGCCAAGAGATTCACGGTATGTTTCCATTGTGCGATAAAAGTTATAAAAATCAAGATCCTTGCCAAACGATTCTGTGGCTATTTTTATGGAGGCAGCATCCCCCTCGCCCCGGATCGTTTGTGATTTTTTATACGCCTCGGCCAAAAGAACTGTGCGATCCTTGTCCGCGCGTGACCGAACACCCTGGGCGATTTCGGCACCCTTTGCGCGGTTTTCCTTGGCAAATCGATCCAGTTCCGAATTCATCCTGGCAAAAACAGCATCCCTGTTTTCTGGGGGCAGCTCTGTTCGAATAATGCGGACATCAATAATGTCCAACCCCAATGGTTTCGCCATGGCCCGAACTTCTTCTTCTATGCTACGCATAATGGTCGATCGTTCTGCGCTCAATGTGGTTCGAAGCTCTGCCTTGCCCAATACGTTACGAACAGCACTGCTGATGACCGCCTCCAAGCGCATTTTGGCCCCAACTTCGGTTGCTGGCGCAACAGATTGGAAAAACAAAAGGGTATCGTTGATGCGGTAACGTGTATAGGTATCTACAATCAATCGCTTTTGATCAACTGTGGTGACCAGGATTGGTGGCAAATCATAATCTAGAACCCGCTTGTCGTAATAGGTAACGTCCTGAATAAAGGGGATCTTAAATTTTAATCCCGGCGTTGTATGAACAATTTTGGCTTCCCCGAATTGCAGGACCAAGGCTTGCTTTGTTTGATCAACTGTAAACACAGAAGCATTAAACAGAAAAAGACAAGCCAGGGCCACAATGATGGGCCCAAAAGAACGGATATTGCGGGTCATATTATTCGGCCCCTTTCTTGACGGCAGCGGATATTTTTCCTTGTTGTAGATTGAGGTACGGCACAATTCCGGATGATGTTTTTCCATCCACAATCGTTTTTTGCGCCCCCTTTAGAACCTGTTGCATCGTATCCAAATAGTACCGCCGTATTGTGACCTCAGGATTTAACCTATAGGATACAAGAATTGCATTGAACCGAGCTGCCTCGCCTTCTGCCTGGGCAATCACCTGTTGGCGATAGGCCTCTGATTCTTGGGCAATTTTTTCGGCTTCTCCACGGGCACGGGGTAAAATATCATTGCGGTATGCCTCTGCCTCGTTCCGCAAACGATCCGCATCAACCAATGACGCCTGCATATCATTAAATGCCTGAACTACTTGTACGGGTGGTTCAACACGCTGCAGCTGGACGCTGACAATTTGAACGCCCATTTTGTATGTGTCTAGGATTTTCTGTAACAAAGCTTGGGCATTTGTTCCGATCAATTCACGACCCTTGGTTAGGGCTAAAGTGGCGGTTGTTTGCCCCAGTGTTTCCCGGATAGAACTTTCCGCAGCGACACGGATTGTGGCCTCTGGGTCCCGTGCTGTAAATAAAAACTCCGCGACATCCTTTATTTTCCACAAGACGGTATAGTTCGTGTGAACCATATTTTCATCACCCGTCAGGATCAGATTCTGTTCTGCGGCTTCGCCACTTGTTGCCTTTTGGGTTTCTGATTTATATCCACTATCAATTTTATTAAGAATTGTTACTTTTTTTACCATTTCGACTTCGATTGGCGCTGGCAACCGGTATTGTAACCCTGGGGGTGAAATGCGAACCATTTCCCCAAACCTTAGGACGACAGCGACTTCGCCTTCTTGGACCCGATAAAAACCAGATGATAGCCATGCCCCAAGGGACACAACCGCCACAATAATGACCAACAGAACGGGGGAGATATCTGGGCGACCACTTCCGCCGCCGCTACCGCCACCGCTGCCTTTTGGAAACGCCCCCGTTTTTAAAAATTCCTGCATTTTGTCAAGAAGATCATCAATTGGATTTCCGCTATTATGTCCACTGTTTTGGGTTGGTCTTTTATCAAAGATATGTGTCACGTTGTCATCACCTGATCCCTTTTTGCTCGCTGAATCCCTGGATTTTTTTGATGTGGCATTAGTTTTCTTTGGCTGATCGCCCGCTCCTGACAGCCAGGGATTATCCATCGCCGGATCATCATTGTTGTCTTGATCATTTTTTAGCATATATAATCCTTTGGCAGGCTTTTGGGAATAATTTTATCACTATACAGCATGATCCCGTCACACTCAATGGAATGCATGATGGTATTTTAATCATTTGACGAGAATCGCAGACGATGGAAAGTCCACGTCGTTTGTTTTTAATTCCGACCATAGCCGTTTGTAAAATTCTGATATGAAAACTTTGGTTGGATCGGGAATGATCTTAATAGAAGCTGAAATATTGACACCCCATTCCGTAAAGCGATTAACGCCTGATACAACAAGGGGCCCTTGGATATACGAGCTAAATCGTGAGTCTTGCTGGAAGGAGTCAAAAACTGTCTGAAGGGCTGATTGGACCTTATCCATATCGGCCTCAAAGGCAACCATAAACTGGATATCAGCATAATTATAGTCACGTGATTTGTTCGTGACATAGGTGACTTCTGAAAATGGAATCGTTTGTAATTCCCCTGTACCATGACGCAAATGAACACACCGAAGCGAAATTGATTCCACGGTCCCGGTGAAATTATTGATCGTTATGACGTCACCAACGGCCATGTTACCCTCGAGCAGGGTCATGACACCATTGATAAGATCCTTGACCAATGTTTGTGATCCGATACTGATTGCCAAACCCAGAACGCTAAAACTATAAATAATTGGCATGATGTTGATGTTGAGTTCGCTTAGGATTAAAAGCGTACCCAAGACGATCAGGATCCAATGAATACATGACCGAGCAATAGGCACAACCGTTTTGAACAGCGCCATCGTATCATTTTTTCGCAAGTTGATCTTTCCAATAACCGATGTATTGTTCGCATAGGATTCAATAACGTGGTTGAGGATTCGCCAAAAAATAGCAAAAATCAAAAGAATAACGCCAATTCTAAACAACGACAAACCGGTTGAAATAATGCTGTCCTTTGACACTAATTCGCGAATGTTCCACAGTTGATGTACGCCCATTGATCGGGGGAGGATTTTATCCGCATTGTCACCAATGACTTTTTTTAATTCACCAAGAAGATTATCTCTTTTTTCTGGATCCTGCAGAGCCTCGATCATTTTGTTGGTTTCTGCTGTCCCCAAGACAGAGGAAGCCTTATTCGCCACAGATGGATGACTTGATTTAATATTGTCTGCAGTAGCTGTTGCAACAAGCGCATCCTTTACGGTGGCATGAAAATCACCCGCATAAAGAGAGGAAGCAGAACAGATTAAAAAAACAAAAAATAGGGCGAGTTTTCTCGACATTTTTTTATCCAATATTCTTTTCAACAAGATCTATCTCCTTTGTGTTTAGTTCTTTGTCTTGCACAGACAGCACATCCCATCCGCCGCCTAATGCCTTGTAAACATTAATCATATTAACCGATCGACTGCAAACACCATTAAGATAATCTTGTTTGCTTGTTAAATACATAATTTTTAACGGGGCAATATCCAAAGAATCGCTTAATCCTGACTTATTGCGATCAAGGCTAAGTTTATACGCAAGTTCATTACTGTCCATGGCCGTCTTTAAAAAATGTAGATTTTGATCCCCGCTGGCAAAGTTGGTCAGGGCATTCTCAACATCATGGAGGGCAGTTAGGATGGCTTTTTTGAATGAAATAAATGCCTGATCCCTGACGGCGTACTGCGCATCCACTGCTGCTTGTAATTTACCAAAATCAAAAATGGGCAAACTTATGCTTGGTCCAACAGACCAGCCGATGCTTTTATTGGTTAAAAGATTTGATGAATGGGCACTTGTCCAATTATAGCCCCCCGTTAACGAAAACGTTGGAAGCAAATTCCCGGTCGCAACGCCAATAGTGGCTGTCTCACTGGCTAATTGCCGTTCGGCTGATCGAATATCTGGGCGATTCAACAAAAGGCCCGCTGGCAAGTTGCTGAAAATAACGGGATCAGCCTGGGGAATATCTGTCGGCGCTCCCAATAAAGCCGTAAAAAATCCAGGGCCCCTGCCCAATAAGAAACAAATTTGATTGATCGTTACTTTGATTATGGCTTCGAGGGTTGGTATTCGGGCCATCATTTGGTTATAGGATGTCTCGGCACTAAGCAGATCTATGTCTGTTGCGTACCCAGAAATCTCGAGCCCCTTTCTAAGGGCAATATAATCCGCCCAAGCATCGGCCATTTCCCGCATTATTTGTAATTGCTGCTGATAGTTTCTAAGCTTTATGTAGTTTTGCGAAACATCCCCCAGCAGCGCCAAGATGACTGAACGACCGTCGTCGATGGCAGATTCAAATTTGGCCCCTGCTGACTCTTCTGCCCTTTGGAGTCGTCCGAACAAATCCAATTCCCATGTTGCGGCAAATTTACCAGCATAGAGATTACTCTGACGTGAACCGATGGCACTGGATGAAATATTTTTGCTGTTTTGACTTTTCGTAACAGACCCCAATCCAGTTAAAGTTGGAAACAAATTGGCCGTGCTTGCATCAATGGTGGTTCTGGCTTGACGTATTTTTGCCAAAGCGGTTTCCACATCCAAATTGGTCTTGACCGATTCCTGAATTAATTGATCCAGGATGGGATCACGAAAATTTTTCCACCAGGCAATGTCCTTAAGGGGCGTTGTTGTAGGAATCAGACTGCTGTTTTCTTGCCAACTATCATTCGCTGTAATATTTGGTTGCTCGTAATCCGGCCCCACCATACATCCATTAAGCAGGGCACTCAACGAAGCCATATAACAAAAAGTCTTTTTCATGTTATTTCACCAACTGACTGATAAATGGCGCCGTATCAGAAACCTCGATAAAAACATCCACCTGCTGTCCCACATAAACATTGGGTTTGTCGTTGTTAAACTTGTAAATCACCTGGAAAACACGCACGTCAACTCGTTCCGATGAATCACCCGTTAAGGATGTTTTTGGCAGAACATAGGGTTCAATCCGATCAAAGGCCAAATCAAATTTAATTTTCGTATTTCCCCGAATATAGGCAATCCCCCGCGCCCCCTTTTGATACCGCCAGGCTTCGTTTTCATCAATGTCAATACGGACCTGTAATTGACCAACTTTACCCAATAACAATAACGAAGGATTCTTTTGTTGATTCAGCGCATATTCCCCGGGGCTGATATTGACTTGCAACACATCAGCATCAATCGGGGCGCGGATTGTCAGGGCATCAAGATTGACCTTGGATGTTTGAAATTGGGCCTCAGCAACTTTTAATGCTTCTTGGGCAGTGACATAACCCGCTTGATCGATGGAATATTGATTTTCCCGACTTAGATAATCATCCCGACTTATGGCCCGTTTATCGGTGATTTTTTTAGCAATTTCGTATTTGGTTTTAGAGCTGGTCATTACGGCTTCGGCTTGTTTCAGGGCTGCCTTTGACTGATCAACCTGGCTTTGTTTCAGGGCTAAATCTGCCTTGGCTTGGCTTTGATCCAACGTAAACAAAGGATCTCCCACTTTAACTTTTGTGCCAACATCGACCACATCCTTGACAATGCCACTAACAAGGCAACCGATATTAATGTTGTTGGAACTGGCCTCTATGATCCCTTCCCCCGCAATAAAGTTTTGAAAAACTGACGCTGGTGGTTGTGTGATGGGTATTCCGGCTGGAACATTGCGCGATGTTAAGAACACCAAATGAATCATACCCAAAAATCCCAGGGCAGCAAAAATACCCAAAACTGTATGTAGGTTAAGGGGAATTTTTTTAAGAGCTACCTTAGCTGTTTCCACTGTGCTTAACATGTCCATCCTCCATTTCGGCAATACGATCAGCAAAATCGAAAATGCGGTTATCATGTGTTACCACGATAAGCGTGCGATTATTTTGTATCGTTAGTTTCTTTAATATCATCATGATGTTGCGCCCATTAATGCCATCAAGGGCGCTGGTGGGTTCATCACAAACAATCAGGTGCGGGTCATGTACGATCGCCCGCGCAATTGCCACACGTTGTTGTTGCCCACCTGACAGCTGATTTGGGGCATAATGCGCCCGATCGGACAGTCCGACCTGGTCCAAAACATCGATAGCTTTGGCTGTTGCTTCCTTGACCGATACACCATTAATAATCAGGGGAACCCCAACATTTTCCGCAACCGTTAGCGTTGGGATTAGGTTGTATTGCTGAAAAACGAAACCAATGTATTTTGATCGAAAAAGAAGTCGCTCTGGTTCGGTTAATTTGGCAAGATTCCGCCCAAAAACAGTGCAGTCGCCCCCATCGTAATCCAAAATACCAGCCACAACCGAAATCAGTGTCGTTTTGCCACACCCCGATGGGCCAGCAAGAATGACCAATTCCCCTGTGTTGACCACAAAATCTGATTTATTCAGGGCCATTACCACATGGTCGCCGGTGCGATAGGTTTTAACAACCTGTTGGCATTTTACGGCAATATCGATCTTTTCCATCATCACCCCTTGAACACGATGGCGGCTTCGAGTTTTAGGACTTTTCTGATGCTAAGGAATGCTGCAAACATGCAGATAACAGCAACGCCAATAATGCTAAAGACCATCATTTGCCAGGGGCACTTAAACGCCAAAAGCGTATGCGATTGCGAAACCCAATAAAATAAATAGGTAACGCATGTGCCAAGCCCATAACCCATCGTTCCAACCACAAGTGCCTGCAAAAGAATCATCGAAGCAAGAGTTTTCTGGCTGGTCCCCATTGCTTTCAATACGCCAAAATAGCGTAAATTTTCTTGTGTAAAATTATAGAATGTTTGTCCAGCAATGGCTGCCCCCACAAAAAACCCCAGAATAACAGTTGTTCCAAAATTAATGGGGATCCCGGTAAACTTTAGATAATAGTTCAGCGTTAGATCCATAAACTCATCCTTGGTATAGGCATTCATCCCCGTATTTTCTTTGATACGTGTCGTTAGTTGATGCAAATCCTGACCGGCCTTTGCCTTTACCAAGACATAACTCATGACATTACGTTGTGGTGGTATAAAACTGGTCGCCCGCTTGAACGTTGAATAAATAATGGGCATCGACTGAAATGTTGCATTTGTTTCGACAATGCCCACAACGACTGCGTGATGGTCGTTTAGCTCGAGCGTATCCCCAACTTTTAAGGGTCGCTTAGGTCCACCAGGATAAGCGGGGGGCGATGCCAGTTTGTCAATCGCGCCATCTTTGTTGACTATAATGCTGTTGGCAATACGCAAATCTTCTAGTTTGCCATCAAGTAGTCTCCCTGGACCCCCAATCAATGTGGCATCATCAATCCCAATAATATTGCAGGTTTGAAAGTGTCCATTGGGAAGCCGCGCCAATATGTTGCCCTTGTACAAAGGACGCGCCCATTCTACCCCTTCGATGCTGGCCACACGATAGAGCCGCGCACTGGGCAACGGTGTCACGTCATCAATGTATTTGACCTGAGGATCCATCACCCAAATATCGGGTGAGCTGATATCCGAAATAAAACTATAGGCCCGCGACATAATGCCCAAGAACACCCCCGGTTGTTGCGTCATAATAAGGGCTGCAAATGAAATACCCAAGATGATTCCAAGGTACTTTCCTTTATCACCTATTAACATTTTTAGCGCTATATAATACAAGGAATAACCGGATTATTCTATTAGTCTTAATTCAGTTATAAACGAAACGTATTAAGAAACCGTGAAGATCCCGGCGAAATTGTGTTCCCTTGATATTCCGCCAAAAGTGGGCTACTTTGTTTTAATTGATTATTAGTAATTTATGTGCAGGATTATTGAATGGGTTTTAATTGTGGTATTGTTGGTCTTCCTAATGTGGGGAAATCGACGCTTTTTAATGCGTTAACAGCAACAGCGGCGGCTGAGGCGGCGAATTATCCGTTTTGCACAATTGAACCCAATGTTGGGCGTGTGGGCGTTCCCGATGATCGCCTGAGCCAGGTCGCCGGTATTGCTAAATCGGCGAAAATTATTCCAACTCAGCTGGAGATTGTTGATATCGCAGGTCTTGTTCGTGGGGCAAGCAAGGGCGAAGGGCTGGGTAACCAATTCCTGGGTCATATTCGATCGACCGATGCCATTATCCATGTATTGCGATGCTTTGAGGATGATGATATTACGCATGTGGATGGTACCATTGATCCGTTGCGCGACCTAACCACCATTGAAACCGAATTGATGTTGGCTGACATGGAAAGTTTGGAACGCCGTCTTCCCTCTCTTGAAAAACGGGCAAAAAGCGGCGATGCAGAAGCAAAAGCCCTGATCCCCCTTATTCAACCCATATTGGCGGCGTTGATCGCCGGAAAGCCTGCCAAATCTGTATCCATTGCAAAGGATGATTTACCCCTTTATCATCAACTGCAATTGTTGACCAGCAAGCCAATCTTATATGCGTGCAATGTGTCAGAGGCCGAGGCCGCCACCGGAAACGCCAGCACACAAAAGGTTTTTGATTACGCACGTCAACAAGGGACATCGGCTGTGGTTATTTCTGCTGCTATTGAATCAGAGGTTGCATCCCTAACGTCTGCTGACGAACAACAGGAATTTTTGGAAAGTCTTGGGTTAAAAGAAACCGGCCTAAAACAAATCATCCGTGCAGGATACCAATTATTAAATCTGCTAACCTTTTTTACGGTAGGCCCAAAAGAAGCCCGCGCGTGGACCATTCACCAGGGGGCAAAAGCACCCATGGGCGCCGGCGTTATTCATACGGATTTTGAAAAAGGGTTTATCTGTGCGGAAACGATCAGCTTTCCCGATTATGTGACTTGTAATGGGGAGGCAGGTGCTAAGGTTTCCGGAAAGCTTCGACTAGAAGGTCGCGAATACATGATTCAAGATGGGGACATTTTTCATTTTCGCTTTAATGTGTAGGTTTGTGACAGCCGGCATTACAACATATTCCTATGCCCCTCCCCGATCATTTTCCAAGGAGAAACACCCAATTGTCATCCCGCGATCAAGCCCGAGGATGACAATTGTGGGAAATAATCCGCAGCGGATACATTCAACGGAACCTCTATATAATCCTAACCAAAACTTGCTCATGCAGGCCGTTATACGCAACGTATTCATAACGAATATTATTGTTTTTAACAAAATCTTGAAAGGCTCTGTACTCGTATCCCTCCCACCTGGGAAAATTAAAATACTCATCAAACAAAATTAATGTCCCTGGTTTTATATAGTCTTTCAAAAAATCAAGCACCGTTTTTGTTGACGAATAAAGTTCGCAGTCGATGTGAATAAACGCAATCGGTCGATTTGATGGCTTGATGTGCTGTTCAATGAATTTTGGCAGGGAATCGTCAAACATCCCTTTATGAAGTTCCGCGTTGGCAATTAGCGATGGAAATGTATTATTCCGTAAATACCCAAATGTTCCCTTGGGGAATCCTTCCCGCCAATCCTCTGGTAACCCCCTTAAAGAATCAAATGTATGTACGGTATTTTTGGGGGATAGCGCTGCCATAAAGTTAGCTGGTTTTCCAAGCTTTGTTCCAAACTCGAGCAAGAATCCGTTTCCTAATTTTGCGGCTTCCTCTGCCGCATATTTCATGATATCGGCATCACTTGTAAAAACCTTGGCATTGATCATCTCGTTCTGTGCATAGGCAAGTGCAGTCGGATTCCCCTCGATGGGCTTGTTGCGTGTATTAAAATGCAATACTTGCTGTCCCTTTTCTGATGGTGCATTGACGGGCGGCATTTTTATAACCATGCCCCAAAGGCGAAAATTGTTCACTTCTTCATCTGATGTTGGTGGGGGCGGTGCGGGGCAAGGCTCAGATGCCGGCGTTGTTGCCATAGCAAATTTCGAAATTATGATTAATAAGCTGAAAATACTATATAAACGCTTCATTCCAACCTCTTTTATACGATAATGGCTTTTCTCTATTAAAAGGTGATACCCTATTTATCACCAGAAAGTATACCAAAATTGACATTCTAATCAAGGGAATAAGATGATCATTTTCGCATGGATGTTATTGCGCCAAAATAGCAGCAAACACAAAGATAAAATTGACAACGGCCCAATCAAACGGTATAGTTCACCCATATGATCCAGTCTGTGGCGGAGTAGCTCAGCTGGTTAGAGCAGCGGAATCATAATCCGCGTGTCGGGGGTTCGAGTCCCTTCTCCGCTACCAAAAATGTCTTGCAATCAGTCTTAAGGTCAAATCAGTGAAAATCAATGGAAACACAATTCGTGTAGGCAACGTTCTAGAACACGAGGGGAAACTTTGGGTCGCCGTTAAAACCCAGCATGTGCAGCCCGGAAAAGGTGGTGCTTATATGCAGGTAGAGATGAAAAATCTCATGGATGGCACAAAAACCAACGAACGGTTCAGATCTTCCGAGGGCGTAGAACGTGTTTTCTTGGATGCGTTGCCGTATCAGTTTTTGTACGAAGAAGGTGACTTTTTGGTCTTTATGGATCAGCAAACCTTTGATCAAATTTCTCTGCCAAAAGATTTCGTGGGCGAAGCAGCTGCTTTCTTGCAAGATGGAATGATTGTTGATATTTCTTCATACGAAGAAAAACCCGTTAGCATTCGCTTGCCCGATACGGTTGTTTTGACAGTCACAGAAGCCGACCCTGTTGTTAAGGGGCAAACGGCGACGTCATCCTATAAGCCGGCCATGCTTGAAAATGGTATTCGTGTGATGGTGCCGCCCCACATCGACAGTGGCATGCGCATAGTTGTGAATACGGCTGATTCTACATACGTAGAACGGTCTAAAGATTAATAAAATTTAAGGGTGATTTAAGTGTCAGGTGCACGGATGGCTGCTCGTTCAGCCGTAATGAATGTTATGGTTGCGGCTGTTGAAAAGGCGGCGCGTGGGCTGGTTCGGGATTTTGGAGAGGTTGAAAACCTACAGGTATCCAAAAAAGGACCTGGTGACTTTGTGTCGACAGCTGACAAAAAGTCCGAAAGTATCTTGATTAGCGAGCTATCCAGGGCACGGCCAGGGTATTCATTTTTGACCGAGGAATCAGGTGAAATCCCCGGGGACGATAAAGACCACCGCTGGATCATTGATCCATTGGATGGAACAACAAATTTCCTGCATGGAATTCCCCATTTCGCTATCGTTGTTGCTCTGGAACGCCAAAAAGAAATTATTGCCAGTGTTACGTATGACCCCATTAAAGATGAACTTTTTGTGGCTGAAAAAGGAAAAGGGGCATTTTTAAATCGCAGACGTCTGCGGGTTTCTGGACGTCGGAACCTGGAGGATGCCGTTGTTGGTATTCCGATTCCCTGCATCAGACGAAGCCTTGATGGAACAAACAATGTGGGTCTTTTTCAACGACGGATGGAAAAAATTTCACCGCTCGTTTCAGGATTTAGACGAATGGGCGCGGCAGCCCTGGATTTGGCTTATGTTGCATCGGGACGCCTTGATGTATTTTTCGAAGATACCCTTTCGCCATGGGATATGGCGGCTGGTATTCTTTTGGTCAAGGAAGCCGGTGGATACGTCACAGAGATTTCAGGCGGTCGCAATATGCTGAATTCCGGAAGTATTCTTGCCACCAACGAAGACCTTCATGCGGTATTCCAAAAAACGCTGAGCGCTATTGTTTAATCTACGCTGAAATACGGCCATCACCCCCGGGTTTACCGGAGGTGGTTATTGCGCTTAACGCCGCTATTATTTCTTTTCAGGCAATTCACCAACATAGATTCCCATGCTTTCGGCTGTCCGTGCCATTGTGCCATTCGGGTCAACCTCCTGGTTATACTGAACGACGTCGGAAATGGCGACATCGACCACCTGACAATTTTGCCAAGAAACCATTCTGCCCATTTTATTTTGGGCAACCAAATCCACTGCCGCCACGCCAAATGCCGTTGCCAGCGCACGATCACGCGCATTGGGTTGACCGCCTCGTTGAACGTGTCCAACAACATTGACGCGCGTTTCCATGCCGGTGGCTTCGTGAATTTTTTCGGCTATATAATGCCCGATTCCGCTATACCGCGGCAACCCATTGGCATTCTGTATGCTTGATACTTCGCCGTCTTCTTTTTTCACTGATTCCGCAACAACGACAAGGGCAAAATCGCGCCCCGTTTCCCGTATAGAGTTAATTGTTTGATAAATAGAACTCAGCTTATAGGGAATTTCAGGAACCAGGATAATGTCCGCACCGCCAGCGATACCAGATTCCAGGGCGATATGCCCGGCATCCCGCCCCATGACTTCAGAAATCATGATGCGTTGATGGCTTGCCGCGGTGGGCTGAAGCCGATCAAGGGCTTCTGTTGCTATGTCCAGTGCTGTTGAATACCCAATGGCGACCTCTGTGTTCGAAACGTCATTATCAATTGTCTTTGGGATGAAAACAAGGTTCAAGTCCCCCTGCTCTGCCAATTGATGTAAAATTCTAAGGCTGCCATCGCCACCAATACCAATCAGTGCATCCAATCCTAATTCATGGTAACCATTGATGATTTCCTGCGAACGGTTGCTTTTGGTTCCGTCGGCGTTGGGGAAAATAAATGGGTCATCCCTGTTGGTGCTGCCCAAAAGTGTCCCGCCACTTCTAAGGACGCTGTGATCGCAAAATTCCACCGTTAATTCTTTGTATTCAAGGGGGCGCGTCAGCAATCCCGTTGTGCCTTTGCGGATGCCAAAAATCTTCCATCCATAATTTTTGATGGCATGATGTGTGACGGCACGGATAGCCGCATTGAGACCGGCGCAATCCCCGCCACTTGTTAATAGGCCAATTCGTTTTGTCATTAGGGGTTTCCCTTGTCGTTTTAATATCTTCCTTTAAGAGTAGCCATATATTGCCTTCTTGTACAGATGGGCAATCAAATTCTTTTTATGCAAAACGACTTCAAAATTTACTTTCTATTAACCTTTTTTTGTTAGATTTCCAATAATGCTGTTTCGTGTGAAATTGTGCTGTAGTATTAAATTTTTCTAGAAAAGGTCTTTACTGTATGTTCAAATTATTGGTAACAAAGTCGTTGTTCTGTTTTGTCGTTATACTGATTCTTTTCCAGCAGGGAACTTGTTCGGAAATTTTTGAAAAGTCCGAAAATCCCCTGTTTGACCAAACAAAAATTGCCTTTACATCGGGAATGATTCGGACAAGCGCGCAGGTGGTGGAACATCCGTTGGCCGTTATCATGACGCAATTACAAAAAAGCGGACCTCAGTCTTCCCTGAAAAATCTTACGAAATTTTATGCGAAAGTCCCACACGAACTTTATCGTGGTTTTATTCCCGCGTGCGGTACGTTTGCAATTAACAATATCTATCGATTTCCAATTATGTATATGCTGCCGTCTGTCCTTCCGGAATCGGTTTCGAAGATTGGTACGGTGGCTTCGTTGGCGGCCGTGGACACAATGGTTATGTTGCCCCTGAACGCAATGACAACGAAAATGATTACAGGTGGCCTTAATATGAGAGAAACCCTGTCACCCGATCTTTTCCATGGATTTTCAACGGTTTACGCACGTCAGTTTGCTGCCTGGGGGACTTTCATCCCGGCGTATTATTATTTCAAGGGGGTTGCACAGGATCTTAATCCAGATGGCCTGGGTTTTGGATCTTTCCTGGGCATCGGAAGTGGTATCGGAACATGTTATACGGCTGCAGTTTTGCCATTTGATAAAACCAGAACGCGGATCCTGCAAAAGGGGGCGATCGACAAAAGCTTTGTGATGGCGGCCAAACGCATCATTGCAGAGGAGGGATGGAGAGGATTCTATACGGGGTGGCGCGTTGATTTGCCAAAGGCAATTCTATTCAATACATTTCATACGCTTGCTTTACATCGAACAGACATGATTTTAAAAGAAAAAGGGTATCGTTGAGTTGTTGATTTGGGTATGCTTGTATGCATGACTGTTCCTGTAATAACATCACCGATTTTGTCGGTATTGTCCCATGTTCACCACGCTTTCTTTACAAGACAAGGCGGGACGAGTCAGGGTGCCTTTGATTCCCTGAACACAGGTCATTACAAGGGTGATGATGTTGAGGCTGTGGAGGAAAATCGTCGCAGGATTTGTTACAAATTCGGGCTGGATCGGGATTGTCTACGCTTGTTACGCCAGGAACATACCGATATTGTCCATGTTACGGGGATGCATTCGACTGGAATACCAACGGGGGATGGCCATGTTGCAACTGTGTCAGGTGTATTGCTCGGTATTCAAACGGCCGATTGCGTGCCCCTTTTGTTTGCGGATCGCAACCGACCCATTATCGGGGCCGTCCATGCAGGGTGGAGAGGTGCCGTGGGTGGTGTTATTGAAAACACGATAAAAACCATGGTTGATCAGGGCAGTATCGTCAAAGACATCGTGGTGGCAATTGGCCCCTGTATTTGGCAAGATTCGTACGAGGTTAGCGCCGATTTCTACGAAGCCCTAAAAGATCATGCTGAATTTTTTAAACCTGGAAAGCGCGTCGGGCATTATCAATTTGATTTGCCTGGCTATGTGTCCAATCGGTTGAGATTGGCCGGGGTTGAATCGATATGTCCGTCCCCCGCAGACACGTTTGCGAACGAAGACCGATTTTTCAGCTTTCGCCGAAAGACATTGCGTCAGGACGCGCATTTTGGGTGTCAAGTGGCAGTGATTGCAATTAAGGATTAGGGATAACCCGAGTTCGACGTAAGTATCCCCAAAAACCTCGTGTTTTCAAGGACAATCCTGGGTTGCTTCGTCGCTTATGCTCCTCGCAATGACGTCTTTGCGCGGAGGGCGAAGCCCGACAAAGCAATCCAGGTCTTAGAACACCAGTTTTGATAAGGTTTTTACGTTGAATTAGCGCTTTACTAATTGTGTGGGTGTGGGATTTTTTAATGCCGCTGTTTGTCCTGAGCAAACGCAAACGACCACGCCCTCTGAAAAGAGAGGTGGTCGGGAAGAGAGGATTCGAACCTCCGACATCCTGCTCCCAAAGCAGGCGCGCTACCAGGCTGCGCTACTTCCCGTCTTCATTATGTATACAAGAAACTGACCCATAAGCCAAGACTTCTTTTACATTTTGGATATGTTTTCTTTACGGACACCTTTCTGGCAAGGGCGCAGGCACCCCCAACCATGGCAAAAACGGATCGTGGTACGGCAAAATAAACTGCCGCGCAGGGCTGGTGGCGATCCCTGCCCCACCCTCGTCACATACCCAAGGGTCTGCCTGCTTTTCCGATTCCGGCGAATCCAGGGAATATAATTGATCCTGAAATGAATTTGCCATATGACGCAGCTGCCTGACCCATCGACCAAGAGTCCCAAGGACCACAGGAAGCTCCTTTGGTCCCAACAAAACAAGGGCCACAACGGCAATCAACAAATATTCGGTCCAAGCCAGATCTAACATTTTTATTCCGTTTGCTATATAGTCAACAAAAAGAATACACAAAAAGGGTCACCAATGTCACCATTTCGTTCAGAATTCCTTAGCATATGTAAGGAACGCGGCTTTATTCACCAGGGTACCGATATGGATGCACTGGATCAGCTTCTCCACAAAGAATGCATCACGGCCTATCTTGGGTTCGATGCGACCGCGACCAGCCTGCATGTTGGCAGCCTAGTCTGCATCATGTGGCTAAGGTGGCTGCAAAAAACGGGGCATAAACCGATCGTTCTGATGGGGGGCGCCACCAGCAAGATTGGTGATCCAACGGGCAAGGATGCCGAACGGAAATTCCTAAGCGATGACGATATTCAAACGAATATCACGGGAATTGCCCAAACGTTTGGGCAATTCCTTGATTTCAACGATTCGCCAACGGGTGCCGTTATGGTGAATAATGCCGATTGGATTGCGGGCCTCAATTACATCGATTTTCTGCGGGATTATGGCCGCCATTTTTCGATCAACCGTATGTTGACGTTTGACAGCGTGCGGCTTAGGCTTGAACGGGAACAATCGCTCAGTTTCCTTGAATTCAATTACATGATTGTGCAGGCCTATGATTTTCTGGAACTAAGCCGTCATCGTAATTGTCAGCTTCAGCTGGGTGGATCAGACCAATGGGGGAACATCATCAATGGGGTGGAGCTTGTAAAACGTGCAGACAATCGCCAGGTTTATGGTCTGACGACGCCGTTAATCACAACATCCAGCGGGGCCAAAATGGGCAAAACATCCAGCGGCGCTGTTTGGTTGAATAAAGATTTATTACCATCCTATGATTATTGGCAATTTTGGCGGAATACAGATGACAAGGATGTTGGTCGATATTTGCGTCTGTTCACAGAAATCCCGATGGATGAAATCGAGCGATTGGAAAAATTAGAGGGCGCAGAATTAAACCATGCTAAAAAAATCTTGGCCGATCACGCAACGGCCCTGGCCCGGGGAGTGGATGATTTGCCGGCAATTCACGAAACCATCGCACGGTTGTTTGAGGGGAACGCAGGCAGCCTGGATCAGTTACCCAAAATTGTTTTGTCGATGCAGGATCTGCCCGTGTTTATCGATGATTTGTTCGTTCGTGCGGGTTTGTGCAACAGCAAGGGGGAAGCGCGTCGTTTGATTCAGGGGGGCGGTGCACGCCTGGATGACCAACCAATTACAGATGTCAGAATGTTACTAGATTCAGTGTGGTTTCAAAATGCTTCCCAAGTCAAAATTTCAGCTGGTCGAAAGAAACATGTCGTGATTTGCGTGGAGTAATGGACAAAGATTGTGTGGTGGGCCCGGTAGGACTCGAACCTACGACAACGCCGTTATGAGCGGCGGGTTCTAACCAACTGAACTACAGGCCCACACAAGTAGTATTTAGGCATAAAATGACCCAAATCGTCAACAGGATTTATACCAAAGGTGAATGGAAATGTTGATTTTAGATTGGATATACTAATCTTGGTGACAAAAATGTTGATGACTGGTTTAGGAAATCAAGGACGCAGGAAATAACGACATGAGCAAAATTATATTTTTAAATAGCCATAGACCTTCCAGAGGAACATTAATCATTCACGCCCCCAAAAACAATCTGATGTTTCTTTCCCCAATTCTGTCCCTATTATTCACCCTGCTTTATCTGGCAGGATGTTCATCCACGTCATCAGACCGTACACGGGTCACGGGTGTTTGTAAATCCTGCAAACCCTACTTTGTTCGGGGTTCTTGGCATTTTCCCCAGGAACACTATGACTATGACGAGGAAGGTCTGGCATCCTGGTACGGACCCGAATGCCATGGAAAGCCAAAAGCGTACGGCGAACCGTTTGATCAGCATGCACTGACGGCGGCGCACAAAACTCTCCCCCTCCCCACGATCGTGCGGGTGACCAACCTGGACAATGGGCGATCCGTTAAGGTGCTTGTTGATGATCGGGGTCCCTATGTTTATGCAGGTAGAATCATCGATTTGTCCGTAGCATCGGCAAAAGCCATCGGGACCTATAACAAGGGGGTGGCGCGTGTTCGGGTAACAGCCCTGGTCGAGGAAAGCAAAGCGTTTTCCAACTATTTAGCCAAGCTTGGAACCAAATCAGGACGCGATCCAAGTGGCCGAACCTGGTTGCAGGTTTACAATCAAGAAATCGATGGAAATACCTTTTCTGACGCAGCAACAACGTTGGCCGCCGATCCATCCCGGCAATCGACACCCATTATTTATCCGCCCATTGATTCGATATTGGGCCAGACCCCCATAACGTATCCCGCAAAGAAATCTGCGGCGCCAAAGCCAGAGACCACGATGGACAACCTGGTTCAAAAGCTCGAAATAGAAAAGGCACCCAAACCAGTCCAGCAAAAAATATCGTCTATATTTATTGATGTGGGCGGACAGTTCACACAAGAAGCCAACGCACAAAAACTATCCAACGAAATCCGTGTCCTGGGGAAAACCAAAATCATGCAAACCACACATCCCCAAGGGCAAAAGTTTTATAGTGTCAGGATGGGCCCATTTGATACAACACAAAAAGCCAAAGCTGCAGTCAAAGATTTGACCGACGCAGGGCAAGCAAAAGCAACCATTGTTCAGGGATGATTATTTAATGAAACTTAACCTAACATCTTTAGAAAGTGCCGTTTTTCAGCTTGGACAAAGTCTGAATTATTATAATTCTGATATAGCCGAAAAAGACGAAGGAATCAAAAAACAATTTTGCATGGCATCCATTCAAGCCTTTGAATATACATATGAATTGTGCCACAAAATGTTAAAACGATACTTGGAAATGACAGAACCAAATTCAGAATCCATTGATTTTATGACGTTTCCAGAACTCATCCGAACGGGATCAGAAAAAGGACTTTTAAAAAGTGATTGGGGGCAATGGAAGCAATACAGAGACATACGAAACATAACCAGCCATACATATGATAATTCAAAGGCAAATATTGCAATTGGCTTTATCCCTGATTTTTTAGTGGAGGCAAAATTTCTTCTTGGAAAATTAAAAGACAAATCCAGCATGCCTGCCGCCATTAATGTTAACGAAAAGCATGCCAAAATCGTTACAGAAATTTTAAAGAAATTCCTTCCGACAGAAGTTTCCGTGTGGGTATTTGGATCGCGAACCCAAAACACAACGAAACAATTTTCTGATTTGGATCTGGCTATTGATTGTCATCAAAAACCATTGGGGATTGATGTTTTGTCAGATTTGCGAAACGCGTTTGATGAATCTCTTTTGCCCTATAAGGTTGATCTGGTCGATATGAACGCTACGGGCCCAGAATTTCTAGACATCATTAACGAAAAGAAAATTTTGTGGGATCTGGGGGATCAGATCAATTGCAGTTTGTCTTGACCAAGGGTTTTCTTAACATGCCTGCCGTTCACACAATCCCCGCTGGCACGTGCTTTGTCAAAGCCTTGGCGAAATGGCTGCTGCAAACATATGAATCACCGGAGGATCTAGCCCGAACCCTTGTCCTGTTGCCGACGCAGCGTGCAATTTTGGAACTGGGGGATGCGCTTCGGGGTTGCCTTGCCCCTGGGCAGTGCTTGCTCCTCCCCCAGATGGTTGCCATTCCAGATATAGAATCCGAAAACCCCTTTTTAGTACCAGAAATTGACCGGCTTCCCCCAGCGATTCCATCGTGGCAACGTCTTGGGCTTATGATGCATCTTGTTGTTAAAAATATACCGGGATGCAAATCGAGCCGAGCGTTAAAATTGGCGCAATCGTTAATTCGGCTCATTGATGACACACACACGGCGGGTGTTGATCTGGCGACAATTGCAGCCTTTGGGGACAGACATGACGGCCTTAAAATTGTTACTGACCATTGGCCCAAAGCCTTGGATGGGTTGGGATATATGGATCGAAAAGCCCGCACGCATCAGTCATTATTGGCGCTGGCGAATCATTGGCGAAATACCCCGCCGTCACATCCCATCATTATGGCAGATCCTCTGGTTATGCCTGCCTTGGTAACCCTTGGTAAAACAATTTTAGATCTCCCCAAAGGAAGGATTATCGCACAAGGGGATGACCTGGAGATCCTGCAAACTTTGGACCCCAAGGCTGCTCCCCATTATGAGAGGATCGAATGCGCAACAATGGCCGAGGAAGCTCGAACAATCGCCCTGATTATGCGCTATCACCTACACACAACAACGGGGGTCATCGCCCTTGTTACGCCCAATCAGTCTTTGCGTCAGCGGGTCGAAAGTGAATTGACTAACTTCGGGTTGGTTGCCTCTCCCTCTGGCGGGCACCCCTTGGAAAAATCTGTGGTGGGGCGATTTTTAATGGCTGTCTGTCAGTTTTGGGAACAGCAAAGCGCTGCCGGTTTATTGGCAATCTTGAAACACCCCTTGTGTTTTTCATCTAATGCCGAACAAAGGTATCGTCACATCAATAATACACGCAGTCTTGATAAACAATTTCTACGGGCACAACCGTTTGATTTGGCTGCGCTAAAAGGTTTATTACAACCGAACTTAGCCGAATGGTTTGGGGAAATTCAGTCGATATTACAACCTATGATTGAATTTAAAAGCTCCACCCTCAGGCAATTACTTGAAACACATCAAGCCGCATGCCTTGCCTTAACGGGTGATGCAACGGAATCCAGCCCCTTGTGGGGTAGTTCTGACGGTACGACAGCCAAAGAATTTTTTGATACCCTGCTGGAACATGCCTATACATTTCCAGAGATCCTCCCCCGGTTGTATACGGCATTTTTTGCCAACCTAATCCAACAGGCGCCGCCAATTCATGACCGCACAGATGCAGAGCCTCGCCTTAAAATCTTGGAACCGTCAGATGTCAGCTTTAGTATGGCGGAGGTTATTATCCTGGGTGGCCTCAACGAAAATAGTTGGCCACCAGCCCTTGATATGGATCCCTGGTTGAATTCTGCTCAACGGAAATACCTGGGTCTGTCGACTCCTGAACAGCGTTTACAACGATCCAAATATGAATTTTGCAGCGGGTTTTATGCTCCGCATTTGTTTTTAACGCGATCCCAAACAGACAATGGATCCGGTGCCTTGCCCAGTCGGTGGTGGCTGCACCTTGGGGCCGTTGAAAAAAAGAACCCCCACCTGTTTCAGGATAAAAAAAATATCCCTTGGAAGCTGTGGGCGCAAAATTTGGAACGGACATCGCCTCCCATTAAAATTGACCCCCCTCAGCCCCGCCCCCCTGTGAACGCACGACCTCGCAAATTTTCCGCAACCGAGGTGGAGCGGCTGATGCGCGATCCGTACGCCATTTATGCGAAACGGTGCCTTTTACTGTTTCCATTGCAGGATCTTGATCGCGAACCAACGGCGGCGGAACGGGGGCAAATCATCCATTACATGCTGGATCTTTGCATAAAAGATTCTCATGACAAGGCATCGTTATTGCGATTGGCTGAACCGTATTTCGGGCGAAATGCGATTACAAAAACATTCTGGTGGCATCGGTTTGGGCAAATTGTCGATTGGTTTGTGGCAGAAATGCAGCAGGATACAGGGATGACTTATCTGACCGAACAAAAGGGGTCCGTCGACTTTACAATTGATGATCATGCCTTTACCCTGTCGGCCATCGCGGATCGATTGGATATTATGAATAACAGGTGTCAGAGAATCGTTGATTACAAAACCGGTTATGCGCCAACCCTTCGCGACATAGAACAGGGATATGCGGCACAATTTGCGGTTGAATCTTTTATCGCATCCAGGGATGGCTTTGGCCCCTATGGCCCCCCTCAGGAAATTGGTATTTGGCAACTAAAGGGGGGGGATCCGGCCGGTAAAATCACGACGCTTGCCGTTGGGGATGATTTTTTAAATAGTGCCGAGGCTGGTCTTAAAACCCTGCTGAAAACATTCTTAAACCCTGATGTTCCCTATCTTGCCTGCCCTGATCCTGACAAATCGCCAGCATTCAATGATTATGCGCATTTGGAACGAATTTCGGAGTGGAAGCAATAATAATTGCATCCCATTAACGATTTATTAGTAAATTCACCCTATTCTAAAGTCAGTAGAAAATATTTTATTGTCGATGGAAAAGGGATAAAAAATGAAGAAATTATTGATTGGTACGGCATTTAGCACCGTTATTATGTCTGGTTTTTTAATGACAGAGGGTGCGGCAAGCGAAAAACTAGAAAAAAGAATTCGCGAAAACAAAGACCAGTCAGCAAAGATTGAGCAAACGGTTGATGCTGATTATGTTGATCTTGGCGGATTGCTTTCTCAGTATGAAAGCGCACAGAAAAACTTTCGTGTGACATGGGCCGTTGGCCGTGCGGCGCAGGCCGAAGTTGACAAAACACAACAAGCATATGTTTTGGCTTTTATTGATGGCATTAACAGCGGAAAGAGCATTAAATTTGATGGCATGTCTGATGCTGATATAAAAATCATCAAAGATTTAACAAAAGATATTGAAATCAAGCGCCTTGCCCTGAGCCGTTCCCAGGAAAATAAAGCAAAAATGGAATCAAATCTTGCGCGAATAAAAGCGGATCTTGAACGAAACAAGGAAAAGCTTGAAAAGCAAGACCAGGAAATGATGGACATAGTAACAAATGTTCCTGCCGTTCAAAATGATGAAGAGCAAGAAAAAGAACTTGCAAGCAACGAAGCTGACATTGTTGAGCTAACGAAAAAAATAGAAAAAAAAGAAGGCGAGGTCAGAAACCTCAAAGCACAGATTGAAAAATCAAAGGCCATGGGAAAGATTGGAAAGCCTTTAGCGGCCAAAGCGAATGACGATATCATTCAAGCAAATGCAGGCATAGCCGTATGTGCAGAAAAAAGAAACGAGATACGCGCCAAGATTGAACAAATCAAGGATGCAATTGCGTCACGTCATGAGTTAGAGGCAAACTTAGCAAATGCAGACATGGCTGAAACTTTGGCAAAGCTGATGAAAGAACGTAACAAAACCCATGGATACATTGTGCAAGGCGAAAATGGACTGCCGAAATTGGAAAAAGCCATTGCTGCTAAGATGACAGAAACAATCGCCCTGCAAGCAGCAATTGATAAGGATGTACAAGTGTTAAAAGATAAGCAGTTTGATGTTGCTAGTTCTAGTATGCTTGGCGAAGAAAAAAGCCTTGCTCTGAAAGCGGCACAAAAAAAAGGCATAGAACTGTTAAATTCGGGTAAAAAAGGCGGTGCACACGCTGACGAGGCTGCCGTTTCGAAAGACGGGTTAGAGGATGTATTTACAGAACCGTTGTTAAGCAGGCCCTCCTCTGTTTCGTCATTTGACGAACGCGATGTATCAGCACAAGATACGGATGCAGATTCGGACACCGATAGCTCTCCGCCAACACCGGCAAGCAGTCGCGCATCATCACCGGTCAATCTGCTCGATCATCATGCTATGAGGCCAATCCAAAAAAAAGCACCAACCAGACCATCGGTATCTGCGGATCAAGACCTAACATCAGCAGCGGTGAGCTAAAACCCAGCAAGATCGCAACGGGCATCTGCGGGTCAAGATGATTCTATCGCCACCCTGTTAACCCTTTTTTTTGAAGGGGAACAATCAGGGTGGTGGATGTTTTTTCAAAAACTGATCTGAAGATGGTGTATGATGCGTGATCAGGCAGTCACCGATCAACAAAGAAAAAATGTCACAAAAAATTGCTGTTGTTCTGTTTAATTTAGGGGGGCCCGATAGCCTGGATGCTGTTCGGCCCTTTTTGTTCAACCTGTTCAATGACCGGGCGATTCTGTCGTATCCGCAACCCTTTCGCTGGATTTTGGCGCGGGTAATCTCTGCGGTTCGTCATAACAAAGCAAGGAAAATTTACCAGATTTTGGGTGGAAAATCCCCCCTGCTTGAAAATACACTGGCCCAGGCCACAGCGCTTGAGGATTACTTACACCAAATTGATTCCGCCAGCACGTATAAAATTTTTATCGCCATGCGGTATTGGCATCCCTTTACCGCCGATGCTGTGCAAGATGTCTGGGATTTTGATCCTGACAAAATAATTTTGCTACCCCTGTACCCTCAATTTTCCAGAACAACGACCGAATCATCGTTGACAGAATGGACCAAGCAAGCAAAAAAACAAGGATTGAAAACCCCAACCTGTTCCGTGCCATTTTATTATAATAATGATGTGTTTATTAAGGCCCACTCAGACAGCATTTTACCCGTCTATCAAAATGCATTGGCATTCGGGGCCCCG
>JAPLOP010000006.1 GCA_026400645.1 Alphaproteobacteria bacterium
GAGAGTCTTCCGATTTAACTCGGGAGCTTTTCTTCTGATCTGTCTCGCTGTGTGCAGCTTGTCGTTGCCGGCTCTTCGTTGCCGTTAGCGTTATTAGAACTTAGCTTAAGGGAGGGGAAAGGTCAAGGGGGAAATTACACAAAATACAAAAAACTTTATCTCCGCCCCACCCCATCACATTCACCCCTTCGGACCCCTTTCAAAATCACCAAAGATCGGGCATAACTTAAAACACATCAAGATTTTGATAGACATATTAATGAATTTGAATTTTCTAAGGCCACAGACTGTCCTTTGTGTTTGCAAAGCCATAATACCCTGGGCATGGGGCACGGCCCTTGTATTGCTGGGCATTGGCGCAACGACGGGGCTTTTTTATTCGCCAGCCGATTACCAGCAAGGGGACATGGTTCGCATTATGTATGTGCATGTTCCGGCATCCTGGTGGGCACTTGGGGTGTATACATTAATGGCGGTCAGTTCCGTCATTGGCCTTGTCACCCGCATTCCCTTATTTTTCCTGATGACAAAGGCAGTCGCGCCCATTGGTGCCGGATTTACGACGATCAGCTTGCTGACCGGATCCATATGGGGAAAATCAACCTGGGGCACGTGGTGGGTATGGGATGCACGTTTAACATCAATGCTGATCCTTTTCTTTCTTTATATTGGGTATCTCAATATCGCCAGTCGCATCAATCAGGAAAAGGATTTTGCCACTGCATCAATCCTTGTCATTATTGGATGGATCAATATCCCAATCATCAAATGGTCCGTTGATTGGTGGTATACACTGCATCAACCAGCAAGCCTGATGCGATTTGCAAAACCAGCCATTCATTACAGCATGTTACGACCCCTGTTGATTATGGCGGCAGGATTTGGTTTTTATGCGCTTGCTTTGGGATGTTTGCGTTTGTCCAATATCCTAAGACGCTGCCAGCTGGACAGAAATCATTAGGAAACAAAAAGGAAAGAAATCATGCACTGGACATATATTATAGGCGCATACGCAATCACCGGGCTTGTCTTGCTTGCCATGGCGGTTTCGGCAGCGATTCAAACAGCAAGACTGAACAAACGTGGTTAATGTACCCAATGAATTTCAAGATCTGGGCAGACGATCAAGTGTCGAGGACCGGAGTGTACATAAAAAGGGTCAGCGACGCGCGTGGCTTATCCTGGTGGTGTTTCTGCTTGCGTCCGGCGTTGCCTTGATGATCCTGGGTGCATTAAGGGAAAACGTCGTTTTTTTCGTAACGCCATCAGAATGGGTTCAAAACAAAAAAAATCCCAAACACATTCATAAAAAATTCCTACGCCTTGGCGGAAAGGTCGCACCAGATAGCATCAATCGACGCGGTAAAGTTCTTTATTTTACAATAACAGATGGGATAACGTTTGTGCAGGCCTGTTATCAGGGGCTTGTCCCCGATCTGTTTCGCGAAGGGCAAGGCGTCGTCGCCGAGGGACATTTTGAGGCAAACCATGATCTGGGCGATGATCTATTTGTTGCCCAGCGGATATTTGCCAAACATGACGAGACCTATAAGCCGCACCCATAAGATACGCAGATTCTAGGGCTAATGACGGCCCATGCTCCCAGAGGAAATCATCCGAAATTCGCCAACACTGTGACACAAACCATCGCTATAAGTGTCGCCACTAGCCCGTATTCCAAAGGCGCAACGCCCTGTTCGCTGTCCACTGCCCGTGTGATCTTTTTTGACATCGGATCCTCCCTATAATTTTTGACATAATGATTACGGGATATCAGATAGGGCCAGAATTCATAAAGTCAACACCCTGACGAAAAAATATTCATTATTTTGTCATAATATACGCATCAACCGGCTTTCCAGAGCGATCCGTATAATAGTCTGGCCGGATACCGACGATTTTAAATCCAGCTTTTTGATAAAGCGCGATCGCTGGGCTGTTGCTTGTGGCAACCTCTAAAAACAAGGGGGCCGGAACGAATTGAACCAGTTGATCCAAAAGCTGTCGACCAACCCCCTGGCATTGAAATTCGGGAAGGACTGCAAATGTCAGGATTTCACATTCCACAAGGGCGGCATCGGCAACAATTCCCCGCCCCAAGATAAATCCAACAGGGATCGATCCGTCCGATTGAGGCATTTCCGCCAACCATCCAAAACATAATCCACCCATTTTTTGGCCACCCCTCTTTTGGCCACCCAGCTTTTGGGATAAAAACCCCTCAAATGCCTGAACAGACCAAGGCTCATCAAATGAATGAACAAAACTGGCCGCATGGATTTCTGCCAAAATCGCGCCGTGACAAGGGTCCAGGGGGGTCAGAATCATGTTTTTTTAGATTGGACATAAACCGGCATGCGCCCATAATAGGGTTTCAGATCATGGTAGTCTGGGTCATTGGTCACTCCAAACTCTCTATATAGGTATAACAAATCGACGGCCAGGTTCGTGCAGGTCGTAATAATTCTGTCTGGCAAGATAAATGGAAAATCCAAAGGCACGTCGCTCGTCAATCGAAGCGATGGATCAGCAGTCACCATTTTTTCGATATCACCGTCGGTCAGTATAAGCGGAGCCCGATCAGATGATAATTGCCCAAAATAATCGCCCCGCCCGGATTCAATCAGGGCCAAAACCGGGCCGTCCCTTAGACACACCCCATAAAATAACAGATCAAACGACGTCGGCGCAAAAACAGTCGCCGCCGGAAACGCCAGGGCAAAACCTTGTGCGGTTGCCAGCGTCACCCGAAGGGCAGTAAAGGACCCAGGCCCCCGTGGGACAATAATACAGCTCAATAGGGGGCTGCCGGCCGATTTCCAAAGCTGTTGAATCATTTTCGGCAAGATAACCGATTGAGTTTGATCGCCGATTTTTTCATGAATTGAGGAAACTCTCCGCCCATTCATTAGTGCAGAGTAACAATCGCCCTGCCTGACACAAAAAGATAAAATTGACATTAAGCGGTTTTTTTCATAAACTTCTTGAATTCTTCTAAATAAATACATACATTCTCAGTGAGTTCAATTCAATTGGTATTCGCTGTCATTTTGTATTTTCTTTGAGGCGGAAAGAGGATTTGTGGAAATAATACAACGTATCGAAAGCACGATCATGGAGCCCTTGTCCCACAGAGGATATGGGGTTGTTCGGGTTCAACTAACCGGAAACATGCAAAAAACATTGCAAATCATGATTGAAAATCTGGACGATACAATCGTTAGCGTTGATAATTGTGCAGAAGTGAGCGGCCTCGTGTCGGCCTTACTAGACGTGGGTGATTTTATCAGTGGATCCTATACGCTGGAGGTATCATCCCCCGGGTTAGAGCGGCCATTGGTCAAAATGAAAGATTATCAACGATTCGTCGGCGAAAATGTTATTGTAAAAACGCAACAACCAATCGATGCCTACAAAGATAATCGTAAAACTTTTCAAGGAAAGTTGGCTTCTGCCACAGAAACCGGTATAACAGTATTATTGGATCCGCTTGATAATAAGGAAACCCCAAGCGTCGATATCGATTATCACAATATACGGTCGGCGCGCCTGATGATTATTTTTTAGGCATTCTAATAAAACAACGTAAAGATCACAGATCAACCATAGTTTAGAGGATAACAGCTTTGGCTAGTAGAAAAATAAAACCGATAGAACATGTATTTGCTCAGCAGCCGCGTCATGAGATGCTGCAGGTGGCGGATGTTGTCGCACGTGAAAAAGGAATTGAATGCGATGAAGTTCTGGAAGCCATGGAACAAGCCATACAAAAGGCAGCCAAAGCAAAATATGGTATAGAAAATGAAATAGAAGCCGTGATTGATCGGACATCCGGCAGTGTTTCGCTTTACCTTGTTAAAAAAGTTGTGGCTGAGGTTATTAATCCGGCCACCGAAATAAGCCTGGATGATGCTCAAAAACTCGATCCAGAGGCTGAGCTTGATAATTACATGAAAGAGGAGCTCCCCCCCATTGAATTTGGTCGGGTTGCAGCCCAAACCGCACGGCAAATTATTACACAAAAGATACGCGATGCAGAACGGGCCCGCCAGTTCATAGAATTTAAAGAACGGCTTGGTGAAATTATCAGTGGAATTATCAAGCGTATCGAATTTGGCAATGTCATTATTGACCTGGGTCGTGCCGAAGGCATCTTAAAAAAAGAAGATATCATTCCCCGGGAAACCTTTCGGATTGGTGATCGGGTTCGGGCCATCATTGCAGATCTAAAACCTGAAAGCAGGGGGGCGATGATTATCTTGTCGCGGACTCACCCAGATTTCATGGCAAAGCTTTTCGAACAAGAAGTAACCGAAATTTACGATGGCATCATCGAAATTAAATCCGTTGCGCGCGATCCTGGTAGCCGGGCAAAAATGGCGGTTTATACACCAGATCCAAGCATTGATCCTGTTGGTGCCTGTGTTGGGATGCGGGGTAGTCGTGTCCAAGCCGTTGTCAACGAACTGCAGGGTGAAAAAGTTGATATCATTCTGTGGTCGAACAATCCAGCAACCTTTGTTGTGAATGCGCTGGCTCCGGCAGAAATTTCAAAAGTGGTTATCGATGAGGATACACACCGTATTGATGTTGTGGTCGAGGAAGAGCAGCTCAGCCTGGCGATTGGTCGACGCGGACAGAACGTGCGGTTGGCCTCTCACTTAACCGGGTGGGGCATTGATATTATTACCGAATCCGAAGACACAACACGGCGAACCGAAGAAAATACCCAGCGATGCCAGCTATTCATCGAGGCATTTGATGTCGATGAAATGATTGCCCAGCTGCTTGTTTCGGAAGGATTTTCTACCGTTGAAGAAGTTGCCTATGTTGATATTGCCGAATTTGCTGGAATCGAGGGTTTTGACACAGACATTGCCCAAGAATTGCAAAATCGTGCAAAGCAGTACCTAGAGCAAAGAGACCAAAACATCCTCAAGGACTGTCAAGAAAAAGGTGTCGAAGAAACACTTTTGCAACTTGATGGACTCAATCCATCCGTCATTCAGCAATTAGTAAAGGCGGGAATCACAAAATTGGATGACCTGGCAGAGCTGTCTGGGGATGAATTTATGGACGTTATTGGAAAAAATCAATTTAGTTTAGAAGAAGCCAATACGATAATCATGGCGGCACGTGCGCACTGGTTTAGTTAGACCGTTGGTCATTAGATCGGTTAATTAATTGGCTTCATTACAGAGTAAAATTAGGAATGACAGAAGAAACAACACGAAACACTGAAATCCTTGGGAATAACTCCGGCTCCGCTGGCGATGATCAAAAGGCATCTCATAAAACGCTCACTTTATCAAAGAAGCTAGAGCTAAAAAAGGTTGTCGAAAAAGATCAGGTTAGACAAAGTTTCTCTCATGGTCGTTCCAAAACTGTAGAGGTCGAGGTTAAGCGAAAGCGCCCCTCCTTGCTTGACAAGGCTGGGCCAGATAAACCCGCATTGGATAAACCAGCGCCGGATCATCACATAGCTGAAAAGGAGCTGGTTTTTCAGGCACCGCCACAACAGGTGACGCCGCAGACCCCAGCAGAGACCACAGCGCCACAAGCAAGGCGTTTGACTGGCGGAGAATTTGAGGCACGCCTTAAAGCTGTTCAGCAAGCCATGAAACATGAGGCCGCAGAAGCCATCCAGAAACATCATCACGATGTCGTACTGGAGGAACATCACGCAGAGGCAGAGCTTCCTGTTATTGTGGAAAATATACAGGCAGAAACAATACCGGAACTAGTTCCTGTTGTTGTGCAGCCAAGCGCCACACCACCAGTAAAGGCGGCGGCCCCCAAATGGTCACCCCCAGTAAGGGAAGCCCCAAGAGAAAGACAAGCGCCCATCATTTTAAGGGCAACTGAATATGGCCCATCGAAACAACAGCCAAGGCCGGAACAGCCAAAAGTCGCTGTTGCGCAGCCATCAGCACCAAGACATCATCCGTCGGGCGATGCCCCCTCCTCCTATACCAAGGAAGATACAAAGCATCCCGTAAAACCAATCGCTGGAAAAGCTTTTGTTGGTGGAAATGACACAGAGGAAGAGAGCGCAAAAAGAAAAAGCTATACCCATCGTCCAGATGCCAAAAAGGTGGTTGCCCCTGTTCGCAGAACAACCGAAGCCCCAAAGAAATTGCACAGAAATGTGATCACAAAAGTTCTTGATGGTAATTTGGATGAACGAACACGATCTGTTGCAGCCCTTAAACGTGCCCGACAAAAACATAAGCAATCCCATGCTCAGGCAGAAACAGTAAAAATCATCAGGGAAGTCATCATTCCGGAATCAATCTCGGTTGGTGAACTAGCCAACCGTATGGCTGTCAGAGGCGCTGAAATCGTCAAAACATTGATGAAACAGGGCCTGATGGTGACGATCAACCAAATCATCGATGGCGATACTGCCGAACTGATTTGCGGTGAATTTGGCCATAAGTGCAGACGCGTTTCTGATTCTGATATTGAAATTGGCCTGGGCGGTGGCGAAGATACACACGCAGAAATGATATCACGCCCACCCGTTGTGACCGTCATGGGTCACGTTGATCATGGAAAAACATCCCTATTGGATGCCCTGCGTGAAACCGATGTGGTCAGCGGAGAAGCCGGTGGCATTACGCAACATATCGGGGCCTATCAGGTCACCATTAAATCTGGACACAAGATCACCTTTATTGACACACCTGGTCACGCTGCGTTCAGTGAAATGCGTGCCCGTGGAGCAAACGCAACCGATGTCGTTGTGTTGGTCGTTGCAGCCGATGATGGGATCAAGGAACAAACCTTAGAAGCGATTAATCACGCCAAGGCCGCCAAGGTTCCAATGGTTGTCGCAATTAATAAAATCGACAAGCCGGGCGCGAATCCCGATCGAGTCAGACAAGAACTATTGCAACACGGGATTGTGTTGGAAGAATTTGGTGGCGACGTCATTGCGGTCGAAGTGTCTGCAAAACAACGCACCAACCTAGACAAGCTTGAAGAAGCCATCCTGCTTCAGTCTGAAATATTAGATTTAAAATCGAATCCAACACGAACGGCATCGGGTGTTGTGATCGAAGCCAAAATTGACAAGGGTCGTGGAACAGTTGCCACAGTCTTGATTCAACGAGGAACGCTCAACGTTGGTGATATTTTTGTTGCCGGAACAGAATCGGGCAAAGTCAAAGTCCTGGTAAACGACCATGGAAAGAAAATTGATTCAGCCCCACCATCCATGCCAATTGAAGTATTGGGATTTGGTGGCGTTCCAGAGGCCGGTGATGAATTTTTCGTTGTTGAAAATGAAACTAAGGCAAAAGAAATTACAGACTACAGAAGACATCGCCGTCGGGAACAATTGGCTGCGCTTTCTTCGCGCGGAACCATGGAAAATATGATGTCCAAAATCGCTGCTGGCGAAACCAAAGAACTGGCACTGGTCATTAAAACAGACGTCCAAGGATCATTGGAAGCTATCACATCAAGCTTGGCCAAACTTGGCACAAACGAGGTTTCTGCCCGTATTCTTCACGGCGCAGTTGGTGGCATCAATGAAAGCGACGTGACGCTAGCAAAGGCATCAGAAGGCATTATTATCGGATTCAATGTTCGGGCAAACCCACAAGCAAGGGAGCTTGCAAAACGTGAAGGGCTTGATATTCGTTATTATTCCATTATTTATAATGTGATTGATGATATCAAAGCCATCATGAGCGGATTGTTGGCACCGACCTTGCGCGAAATATTTTTGGGAACGGCAGAAATTCGTACCGTTTTCAACATCACAAAGGTTGGCAAAGTTGCCGGCTGCTTCATCACAGATGGCACCGTCAAACGCGGCGCCAAAGTACGATTGCTGCGTGATAACGTTGTTATTCATGAAGGGGAACTCAAAACCCTCAAACGCTTTAAGGATGAAGTAAAAGAGGTCAAGGAATCATACGAATGTGGAATGGCCTTTGAAAACTATAGCGACATCCGCGTTGGTGATACGATTGAATGCTTTGAAATCGAAAGCATCGCACGACAGTTGTAAGCCACACCCCGTACCATCTCCCCCCGCGCAGGCGGGGATGATTCTGCTAGTGCGTGACATTTAACAGCGTACATAGGCTTGTCCGGGTTCACATACATGTGAGACTCTGCGGCACACAGTAAAAAAGGGGGGGCGAGCGCGCCCATCAATAGCGCCGTAGCGAGCCCCCCCTTGTATAAACAAAAAAAGGCCTCGAGAATAGGAATATATCAAAACACCTAAACTCAGAGGCCCTTATTATGCAAATCAAAAGACTGCATA